>JBAIXJ010000468.1:0-3902 GCA_037916645.1 Opitutales bacterium
CCAAACTCCGAACCCGGATCCGCCATGCCCCGACCCGTCACCCTCTTCACCGGCCAATGGGCCGATCTGCCGCTCGCCGAACTCGCGCCCCTCGCCAAGCGCATGGGATACGATGGCCTCGAACTCGCCTGCTGGGGCGACCATTTCGACGTGGACCAAGCCGCCCGCTCGAAATCGTACTGCGAGGAAAAATGGCGGCTGCTGGCCGCCCACGGCCTCACGTGTTACGCCGTCTCCAACCATCTCGTCGGCCAGGCGGTTTGCGACCGCATCGACGAACGCCACCGCTCCATCCTGCCACCCGACGTTTGGGGCGACGGCGACCCCGAGGGCGTGCGGCGCCGCGCCGCCCGCAAGCTGATCCTGACCGCCCGCGCCGCCCGCCGTTTCTTCGAGCTCAAACCGGGCCCGAGAAACGCCCGTTCCGTCCCGGTGGTCAACGGATTCACCGGCTCGAGCATCTGGCACTCGCTCTACGCCTTCCCGCCGACGACCCAGGATTACTGGGAGGCGGGCTTCCGCGATTTTGCCGGGCGCTTCGAGCCGATTCTTGACGAGTTCGACCGCACCGGCGTCAATTTCGCCCTCGAAGTGCACCCCACGGAGATTGCCTTTGACATCGCCTCCGCGCAGCGGGCCGTGGCGGCGTTGAACGGAAACCGCCGTTTCGGCTTCAACTACGACCCCTCGCACCTGGGTTACCAAGGCGTCGACTACGTGAAGTTCATCCGAATGTTCGGCGACCGCATCTTTCATGTGCACGTGAAGGACGCTTGGTGGGGACATGGCGACGGCACCGCCGGTGTTTTTGGCGGGCACACCTCTTTTGGCGATCCGCGGCGCCAATGGGATTTCCGTTCCCCGGGACACGGCGACATCAAATTCGAGGACATCATTGTTGCGCTCAACGACGTCGGCTACCGGGGCCCGCTGTCCGTCGAATGGGAGGACATCCGCATGGACCGGGTGCACGGGGCGACTGAAGCCGCGGCCTTCACCCGACGCCTCGACTTCCCCGGCAGCGCGGTGGCCTTCGACGCCGCCTTCGACCGAAAACACCAATAGCCTGCGGAGTCACGAACATGAGCATCAAGATCGGCATCATTGGGGCGGGAGGCATGCTGCGGTACCACGCGGCGGGTTTCCGGTCCGCCGGCGCGGAGATCGTTGCCCTGGCGGATCCGAATGGCGACGCCGTGCGGCGGGCGGCCGCCCGCGAGGGCGTGGCCCGGACGTTCCGCGACGCGGGCGCGATGCTGCGGGCGTGCCCGGAGATCGACGCCGTGTCGATCATCGTGCCCAACAAATTCCACGCGCCGCTCGCCCTGCAGGCCCTGCGGGCCGGCCGTCATGTGTTCTGCGAGAAGCCACCGGCCCTGAACGCCCGCGAGGTCCGGGCGATGGCGGCCGCCGCCGCCCGGGCGCGGCGGACCCTGATGTTCGACTTCAACAATCGCGCCCGCCCCGAAGCCGACGCGATCATGGATTACATCCGGCGCGGGCAGGTCGGCCGCGTGAATTCGGCGCAGGCGAAATGGATCCGGCGTACCGGCATCCCCGGCTTTGGCGGATGGTTTACCACCCGGGCCCTCTCCGGCGGCGGGGCGCTCATCGACCTGCTGCACATGCTCGACCTCGCGCTCTGGTTCATGGACTATCCCGCGCCCGACTGGGTGCTCGCCCAGACTTTCCGGGATTTCATCCACGACCGGTCCTTCAAGGGGCCGTGGGGGATTCCCGACGTGGCCCGGGGCGTGACCGACGTCGAGAGCGCCTGTCACGGTTTCGTGCGGCTGAAGACCGGCCAGGTGATCGCGCTGCAGATCTCCTGGGCCGAATTGGTCAAGCGCGAGGAGGTCTCCGTGACGTTCCAAGGCAGCCGGGCGGGCGGTCTCGTCCGGCGCCGCTTCGGGACTGACGGCCTCGACGCGACGGCGGTCGACACCTGCGAGCTTTACACCCAGGAAAACGGCCGCTCGGTCAACCGTGTCATCACGGTGCCGGCTGATGAGTCGATGGGCCGGCTTGGCGCCGCCGTCAACTTCGTCGAGACGCTCGAGGGCCGCGCGGGGCCCTTGAACACCCCGGCCCAAGCGTTGATCCTGATGCGTATCATCGACGCGGCTTACGCGTCCGCCCGCACCGGCCGGCCGGTCAAATGCTGAACCCAAGCCGCGATCTGAGCCCGCCCACCGAGCGGCCGGCCTCTCCAACATGAAACTGAACCGCAAGCTCCGCATGGGCATGGTCGGCGGGGGACGCGGCGCCTTCATCGGCGCCGTGCACCGCATGGCCGCCGCGCTCGACGGCCGCATCGAGCTTGTGGCCGGCTGCTTTTCGGCCGACGCGGCCAAATCCCGCGCCTCCGGCGCCGACCTCTGCATCGATCCGGCCCGTGTCTATGGCACCTACACCGAAATGGCGCGCGCCGAGGCCGCGTTGCCGGGCGCCCGGCGGATCGATTTTGTCAGCATCGTCACCCGCAACAACACCCATGTCGCCGTGGCCCGGACATTCCTCGAGGCCGGATTCCATGTGATCTGCGACAAGCCGCTCGCCACCAGCCTGGCGCAGGCGAAGCAGCTCCGAACCGTCGTCCGCCGGAGCGGCCGGGTCTTCGCCCTGACCCACAACTACACCGGCTACCCGATGGTGAAAGAGGCGCGCGCGCTCGTGCGCGCCGGCCGGCTCGGGCGGATCCTCAAGGTTGTGACCGAATACCCCCAGGGATACGCCATCACCGCGCTCGCCAACCGGACCGGGGGCGTCATCTCCAACTGGCGCATGGATCCGCGCGTCGCCGGAATCTCCAATTGCATGAGCGACATCGGCACGCATGCCGAGAACCTCGGCCGCTACATCACGGGGCTTGAGATCGACGAGCTGCTGGCCGAGCTCTCGACCTTCATTCCCGGCCGTCCGCTCGACGACGATGGCAACTGCCTGATCCGTTACCGCGGCGGCGCCCGGGGCATCCTCTACGCCTCGCAGATTTCCAATGGCGACGAGAACAACCTCAACATTCGCGTCTATGGCACGAAGGCCTCGCTCGAGTGGCACCAGGAGCATCCCAACGAGCTGATCGTCAAGGCGGCCAACCAGCCGCGCGTCATCCGCCGCCGCGGCAATACCTACCTGTCGGCGGCCGCCCAGGGGGCCAGCCGTACCCCCTTTGGCCACCCCGAGGCGTTCATCGAGGCATTCGCCAACATCTATCTCGCCGCCGCCGACGCCATCGCCGACGCGGTCGCGGGCCGCCGCCCGCGGCCGGAGTACGATTTTCCCACGATCGACGACGGCGTCATCGGCATGGCGTTCATCGAGACGGTGGTGGCGAGCGCCCGTCGCGGCGCGAAATGGGTGAAGTTCCCCGCCGTCTAGACGCCGCGCCGGCCCCTATTCGGCCCGCACGGTCAGTCGGCCGTCGGCAAATTCGCTGGTGAGACGCTGGCCCGGCCGGACCGGCGCGCGGCGGGGCACCGGCCGCCCCTGTTCATCCCGCACGATCACGAACCCACGGTTGAGGACCGAGGCGGGGCTGGCCGCCCGCAGCCGCTTGGCCAGCGCCTCCAGCCGATGCGCCGCCAGATTGATCCGCGGCTCCGGCGAGCAGGCACGGTACCGTCCCGCAGCGACGGTCAGTCGCTGGCGACGTCCCTGCACGCCCGAGCGCAGCGCCGCCGCGAGGCGGTTGGCCAGATCGTCCAGCCGCAGCTGGCTTTGCTCCACCAGCGCCTGCGGCGAAAGCAGGCGCAGGCGGCTGCGAGCGTGATCGACGCGGGCGCGGCCTCGTTCGAGCACCCCGATCACCGTCTGATCCATCGCGGCACTGGCCCGCGCCGCACGATCCATCGCCGCGAGGAAATTGCTCGAGATCAGCTCCGCCGCGGCGCTCGGCGTCT
>JBAIXJ010000469.1:0-3865 GCA_037916645.1 Opitutales bacterium
TGGAGGCGCGGGCCGGAATCGAACCGGCGCATAGGGCTTTTGCAGAGCCCGGCCTTACCACTTGGCTACCGCGCCAGACCAAAAGGGGGCAAGTTGGGCCAATTGCTTCGGCCGCGCAAGTTTGGAAATCGATCCCGCCGCAAACCGCTCAATCCGGCCGGAGGGTATGCAGCGCCCCGAGCCGCCGCAGGCTCGGCACGGCCCGGGCGACCGCCAGCGTCACCCCCACGGTGCACACGCCGCCGAACACGGTCGACGCCACCGGGCCGAGCCACGCCGCCATCAGGCCGGCGCGGAGCGCCCCGACCTCGTTGGAAGAGCCGATGAAGATCTGGTTCACGCCGGTCACGCGTCCCCGCAGTTCATCGGGCGTGAGCAGCTGCACGAGCGACTGCCGCACCACCACGCTGATGTTGTCGCAGGCGCCGGTCAGGATGAGGGCGACCAGCGACAGCCAGAACCAGCGCGACAGCCCGAAGACCATGATCGCCGCGCCGAACCCGCCGACCGCCCACAGCAGCGTGCGGCCGGGCTGGTGCATCGGCGGGCGGTGCGCAGTCCAGATCGCCATGCCGAAGGCGCCGAGCGACGGCGCCGCCCGCAGCCAGCCGAGGCCGATGGGACCGACGTGCAGGATGTCGTCGGCAAAGAGGGGCAGCAGCGCGATGGCGCCGCCGAGCAGGGTGGCGAAGAGGTCCAGCGTGCTCGCCCCGAGAATCATCGTCTTGTGCCAGATGAACTCGGCCCCGGCCAGGAGGCCGCGCCACGAGCGGATCGCGGCCGCGGGCTCCGGCGGGTTGAGGTAGACCACGCGCGCCAGCAGGACGCAGAAGATCGCGCCGAGAACCGCGTCGAACAGATACGCCCCGGCGAAGCCCAGCCACGCGATGAGGAATCCGGCCGCCGCGGGCCCCACCATCGTCGCCACCTCGAAGGCGCTGGAGTTCCAGGTGATGGCGTTGCTGAGCGACGTGATCGGCACCAGCCAGGGAATGATCGAGGTGCGCGCCGGCCAGGCAAGGATGCGGGCCGACGCCATCACGAACAGCACGAGGTACATCAGCGGCAGGGCCGGCTCGTCGAACCGGAGGCTGGCGGCGTCGGCGCGGTGTTCAAAGACGCCCGCGATGCGGCGCAGGACGTCGTTGCCCCACCGCAGCGGCGGCAGCGCCGGCATCTGCGCATGGTAAACCGAGAGCAGCGCCAGCAGGAGCGACATCGCGACGATCGTGAGCTGCGAGAGCATGATGATGCGCCGTCGGTCCCGCCGGTCCGCGAGGACCCCGGCCGGCAGCGACAGCACGAGCAGGGGAATGGCATTGCCCAATCCCACCAGCCCGAGCGCGGTGGCCGAGTGCGTCCACTGGTAGATTTCCCACGCGACGGTGACGTTGACCGCCTGCAGTCCGACGGAGGCCAGCCAGCTGCCGACCAGGTAATTCCGATAATGGCGGGAGCGGAGGGCGGCGTAGGGATCGTGCGGCGCGGCGGCGGGCGGCGGGGACGGCATGCAACCTTCCAGCTAAGCGAGTCCCGGCCGCCCTGCAACGGCCGGCGCGAAAAAGGAGGCGGCCAGCCCTACCGGGCGAAAAAGGGGTTGTGCTTCTTCTCCTGGGCCACCGTCGTCAGCGGGCCGTGGCCGGGCGCGATCACGGTGTCGCGCGGCAGGGTGAGGATCTTCTCGACGTCATTGCGGTGCTGGTCCTCGTGGGAGACGAATCCGCGGCCCATCGAACTCGCGAACAGGGAGTCGCCGCAGATGGCGAGCGGCCAGGCCAGGCCGCTGATGAGAAACGTGGTCTGTCCCGGCGAATGCCCGTTCGTGAGCAGGGTCTTGATGGCGAGGCTGCCGAGGTGAAAGGTCTGGTTCTCCCGGAAGGCCTTGGCGCCGGCAAACGGCTCGCGTTCGGACGCCCACACCTCGGCCTTGGTCGCCGTCACCAGCCGGTTGGCGTCGGCCACATGGTCGTCGTGGGTGTGGGTCAGGAAGAGGTAGCGCACGGTGAGTTTTTCCGCGGCGACGGCGTCGAGCATGGGCTCGCAGGTGGCGCCGGTGTCGAACGCGGCCGCCAGGCGCGCGCCGGCGTCCCACACGAGGTAGCTGTTCACGGTCATGTCCTCGAACGCCGTGTTGAACATGGCAAAGCCGCGGGGAAACACCGGCGCCTCGGGATGCCATGTCTTCCGGCCGAGCGCCACGAGTTGGTCGGCGCCGAGGCGGAGGCACGGGGCGACGGCGCGCACGGCAACCTCGTCGAACGCGCCGCGTTTCAGGGCCCGCACGGCGTCGGGAGTCAGGCCGGCGAGCCGGGCCAGCTCTTCATCGGTCAGCCGCAGGCCGTATTGCGCCTTGGTGATCACGTCGTCGAAGTTGTCCTCCAGCGGGATGCGGCGCATGCGGGATAGCAAATGCCGATGGGAGGCGGTCGCAAGCCCGGGTCGGCGACTGTACCGGCCGGGGCGCCCGGGCGCTGTTCCCGCCGGGACCCGGTTCCCGCTTTCCAGCCGGGGCGGGGCCGGTCAGATTCGCGCCATGCCGGATTTCGATCCCAGGCCGGTCACACTCGCCGGGCGCCACGTGCGGCTCGAGCCGCTGCAGCCGGGCCATGCCGCGGCCCTGTTTGCCGCCGGGCGCGATCCGGAGATTCACCGCTATCTCCTCGATCCGCCGCCAGCCTCCGTCGCCGAGGTGGCGGCGGTGGTGGCGCGGGCGCTGGACGCCGTGGCGGCGGGCGCGCAGGTCGCGTTTGCCGTCCTGCATCTCGGCACGGGCCGGGTCGCCGGCACGACGCGCTATCTGGACATCCGGCGCCGCGACCGGGCGCTGGAGATCGGCTACACCTGGCTCGCGCCGGAGTTTCAGCGCACGGCGGTGAACACCGAGGCGAAGTACCTCCTGCTGCGACACGCCTTCGAAGACCTCGGCGCGGTGCGGGTGCAGCTCAAGACCGATGAGCGCAACGAACGCTCGCGCCGCGCGATCGAGCGCCTCGGGGCGCGCCTGGAGGGCATCCTGCGCCAGTACCAGACGCGGTGGGACGGGTTCGCCCGCAACACGGCGATGTACGCCCTCACGGATGGCGACTGGCCGGCGGTGAAGGCGCGCCTGGAGGCCCGCCTGGCCCGGGCCTAGCGCGCACTGCGCGCCGCCGTTGAGATTGACGGCGCCACCGCCGGTGGCGAAGGTCATGGCCTCTCATGAGCAAGTCCCAATACCTTGATTCCTTGTTTTCATTGCAGGGCCGCGTGGCCGTCGTCATCGGCGGCACCGGGGAGCTTTGCGGCGCGATGGCCGAGGGCCTGGCGGGCGCCGGGGCGGAGGTCGTGCTGGTGGGGCGCAATGAGCAGAAGGCCGCGGCCCGCCTTGAGAAGATCGCCGCGCTCGGGGGCCGCGGCTGGTTCCACGCGGCGGAGGCTACGGACCGGGCGCAGCTGCAGTCCCTGCTTGAGGCCGTGCTCAAACGCTCCGGGCGGATTGACGTGGTGGTCAACGGCGCCGGCGTCAACTCGGCGACGCCGTTTCTGGAGATCAGCGACGAGGAGTTCGACCGGATCGTCCGCGTCAACTTCAAGGCGGTGTTCGAGGGGTGCCAGGTCTTTGGCCGGTACCTGGTCGAGCGCGGCCAGGGCGGCTCGATCATCAACCTCGGATCCATGTCCGGCATCGTGCCGCTTTCGCGGGTCTTCACCTATTCCGCGACGAAGGCGGCGGTGCACAATCTCACGAAGAACCTGGCCCGCGAATGGGCCCCGCAGAAGGTGCGCGTGAACGCGCTGGTCCCCGGCTTCTTTCCCGCGGAGCAGAACCGCAAGGTGCTCACGCCCGAGCGCGTCGCCAACATCATGGGGCACACGCCGATGAAAC
>JBAIXJ010000470.1:0-8185 GCA_037916645.1 Opitutales bacterium
AAGGTCAGCGGCCGGCCCTTCGCGCCCTCCTGCAGGTAGGCGACGGAGAAGATCTCGGCGACCGGCTTCTCCTTCTCGCGCAGCACCAGCCACTCGGCGCGGGCCAGGTACGGGATCACCCGGCCGTCGGGCGCGGTCCAGCTGCCATGCACCTCGGCGCCTTCGGGCGCCTTGTATTCCGCGGGGGGCTTCTCGGCTTTGCCCGGCAGTGAATTGCTCTCGGCTTTGGGGTCGCTCATGGCCGGCACGTTACGGCAACGTCTCCGGATTGCCACTTTCTTCAGCGGCCGCCGGCACCCTCGGCCTGCGATGGCGCCGCCGCCGCCGGTGCCGCCAGATGCCGGCTCAAATGCTCCGCCAGCATCCGAACCTGGGGCGTGATTCGCGGCGATTTGAGCACGAGCTCCACAATCTGTCGGGCCAGATCGTCGTGTCCCACCCGGGCGTGGACGACTGCGAGCGCAAACAGCGTGAGCGATTTGTCGCGCATCTTCGGCACCGTCTCCTGGATGTGGTTCACCAGCCCGAACCGCGGCTTGTCCGCCATCGCCTCGACCAGCGCCAGGGCTTCCAGCGCGTCGGCGTAGTCCGGGCTGAGCTCCAGCGCCCGGTCGAGCCAGCCGCGCAGGGTCGCTGCCCGATCCGCCGGCAGGCGGTAATCGAGCGAGAAGCCGTTCAGGAGCTGATTCAGCCGGTCCCGCGCCAGCACGAGATAAGCATACGCGTTCTTCGAGCCCCGTTCGGCGGCCCGCTGCCAGTTCGTCCGACCCTCCTCCCATTCATTGCCCTGGGAGGCGACGATCGCAAGGAGCTCGTACGGCCGCGGCGATTCAGGGCGTTGTTGCGCCAGTTGGCGAAGCCGGTAGGTGGTGTCCTCCGGCTGCTGAAGGCGCCATCGGAGGTCAAGCAGCGCGAGATCCCGATCGAAATCATCGGCCGGAGCGAACTTGATCTGGGCGGAAAGATCGCCGAGCACGAGGGGGCCGGCCCGCCCCCGATACCGGCCGCCGTGAAGGTAGGACTGCAGCTGGCGCTGCATGGTCTCATAGTCCATCCCGAAGGACTTTTGGAACGCCGAATCGATGGGCGTGTTCCCGGCGGACAAGGACGCCACGAACCGATTCAACGCCGGCGCGAGCGCCTTCGAGTCTTCACCACAGATCGCGTAATGCACCAGAAGCCAGGATTCCGCGTAGAAGATGTTCCGCGCCGAGCCTTCGTGGTAATCCGAGGATTCGTTGGTCACCGCAAAAAGGTGCCCCAGGGGCATCAGGCTTTCGCCCCTCAGCGTTTCCACCAGCGCAGGATTGTGACCGCCGATCTCGAAGCGATTCTTGGTGATCGTGAACGTCTCGAAAAACTGCGCCAGCCCTTCGTTCAGCCACGTGGGCGGGTTTTCGCCCCGTGCCGCCAGAAGGAGGTGCACGTACTCGTGGTAGATGATCCCGCGCGTGGTATCCCGATCTCCCTCCGCGGACAACACGATGACCGCCTCGGCCGGATCGTGAATGCAATAGCCGCCCGCTTCCTCATGTTCGCCGTGGCGGACGGGTCGGTAGGGCTCGAACCGGCGATCGGAGTCAAACAGGATGATGGTCGTCGGCGGCTCGCGATTGCTGCGCAGTGGATAGATCTGCAGCACCGTGGCGCGAAACTGCTCGAGTTTGGCCAGCACCTCGCGCGACGTGCCCTCGGACGCGCAGCTGAACATCTCGAAATGTTCGGTTTGCGCATGAATCCACTTCTCCCGTGCCGCCGCGCCGGCTACCGACAGCAACCCGGCTCCCGCGAAGGCTACCACTCGGAGCCGCAATTTCATGCGGCCACCAGCGTGGCTGATTCCGGCCGGGAGGCCAATCCGGTTTTTCCGAATCGCCCGAGCCGTGAAAGCCGGGGCGCCCGGTCACTTTCTTGCCGCCGGCAGGTCGCGCCCGCCCTGGTGCAGGACCAGGCCGCTCACCCGGCCCGCGGCATCCCGCTGGAAGGTGATCTGCGCGTCGACGGCCTTGTAGAAGAACTCGTCCCTCGCCGACGCGAAGACGGGCAGCCGGCCCTGGCCGGTCGCCTGCACGCCGAGCTGGCCCTGGTCCTCCGTCACGCTGAGGACGAAGTTCGGGGCGAGCTGGTACTCGCCGACGTACTCGCGCAGCACGTCAGCCGGCAACGCGACTTCGGTGGGCCCCTTCGCCTCGCTGCGCGGGGCCCGCTGATCGACGCCATTTTGATGCAGGACGAGGGCCGCGACCTTGCCGGCTGCGTCGCGCTCGAACGAAATCTCGGCGTCGACGTCCTTGACCCTGAAGCGATCGGCGGCGGCCGGAAGCAGGAGGAATTGCGGCTGGCCGGTGGCCTGCACAAAGAGCTTCCCGCCGTCGGTCGTGACCGACATCACAAATGTCGGCGCCAGCGGATAGCGGCCCACGTACTCCTCCGGACGCACGGCCGGCGCCGGCGTAACGGCCGCCGCCTCCGCGGCCGGCTTGGGCCCGCCCCGCAGCAGCCCGAAGGCGAGGCCATCCACGCTCGCGCTGGTGTTGGCGAGCACGACGATGGCGCGCCTGCCGTGCGGCTCGAAACCGACAAAGCTGTGATATCCGGCGGTGCCGCCGTTGTGCCAGACGCTGGGCGGATCACCCGCCGTGAGGTGCCAGGCGAGTCCGATGGAGCCCGGCATACCGGCCAGGGGGCGCTGCGGCTGGATCGTCGCGGCAATCGCGTCGACCAGCGGCGTGGACCGTTGGCCCAGGCACGCCTGCAGGAAGAGCGCCATGTCTCGCGCCGACGAGCGCAGCGCGCCGGCGGGGGCGATGGCGTCAAACGTCCAGTTGGCCGCGGCGTCCCCCTTTGCGTCGTGACCCGGCGCGAGGTCGGCCGCGGCGGGCGCTCCGGTGAGGGCGAGCGACGTGTGCGCCAGGCCGAGCGGCTCGAGCACGTGCCGGCGCAGCGCCTCCGGATAGGATTCGCCCCAGGCCGCCGCCAGAGCCTGGCCGAGGACGCCCGCCCCGAAGTTCGAGTAAGCGTACGGCGCCGGCGCCTCCACCGTCGCGCCGCTGGCGGCCAGCCCCGCCAGCAGTCTGTCCATCGTGTAGTCCGCGTACGGATCCTGCGGGTTGGACGGCGCGAAGTTCGCCGGCAAACGCGGCAGACTCGACGTGTGAGTCGCCAGCATCAGGAGCGTGATCTTCCCGATCCGGACGAGGTCCTCCGGCTTCGCCGGGATCTTCAGGTATTTCGTGACGGGATCGTCGCGGCTGACCTTGCCGGCGCGCTCGCCCTCGGCCAGCAGGAGCGACGTGAACACCTTGGTGACGGAGCCGATCTCGAACTGCGTGTCCGGCGTGATCGGGCGGGCGTCGGTGCGGGAGAAGCGGCCGGTCTGGAAGAACCGGGTTCCGAACTCGTCGACCCAGGCAACGGCGACGCCGCCGGACCGGCCCTGATTCCAGGCGTCGATGGCCGCCTGGACATCCGGGACGGCGGCGACCGCCGCCGCCGGGACAAGGGCCAGCGCCGCGCCGGCAACTGCCGCTAGCTGTCGCAGAATTGTCTGGAAGATTCGGGTGTCTTTCATGGGGAGGAAAGAGATTGGTGAAGTTTCTCGAGTTCCTGGAGCCGGGGTTCGATCTGCCGTCGCACCGCCAGGCGGTTGAGGGCGAGAACCACCCAGCTCACGGCGGCGAATACGACCAACATGAGGCCGCCCGCCGCCAACTTCGCCTTCGCGGGAATCGGCGCCTGAGCCAACGTGGTTGCCCCGAAGATCACCCCGGCCGCCACACAGGGCCCGAGATACCACGTCCCGACCCGACGGAGCAGATCGCGCTGGTGTTTCAATTCGGCGATTTCGGCGTCCAGTTTGGTCAGCAGAGCCACGGCGGCGTCCACCTGCTGGCGGCGGACCCGCAGCCGCTCGCGGATGAAGAATCCGGTCAATCCGAGCATGAGCAGCACGGCCACAGCGATCGGCCAGCCCGACGGGCCCATCCACCAGCCAGAATAGGCGAAGACCCCGGCCACCAGAACCCCAGCCGCTGCTTCACGCACGTCCCGCCAAAAGAGGCCGCGTGCCAGCCGGCGCTGCTTCGCCTCAAAATCGCGCTGTACCGCGGTCCAGTCGGTCGCGGGCCCGGCCGCCAGCTTCTGGCCGGCCCAGGTGGATTGCAGATCATTCCAGTTCATTGACGACTCCTTTCAGGCGGGCGGCGAGGCGTTGGCGCGCCCGCGTCAGCGCCACGCCGACATGGTTCTCCGTCAACCCCGTCACCTCGGCGATCTCGCGGTACGCGAGCCCGTCGAGCGACAGCAGCACCAGCGCCCGGTCTGCTCCGGCCAGGCCGTGGATGGCGGCATAAAGCTTCTCCAGCAGTTCCCGGTCGCCCACGGTCTCGGCCGGCGTCGCGGCGACGGCGGGCAGCGCCGCCGGATCCGCCTCCCGGTCAAGGCGGCGCTCGCGGCGCTCCGCCCCGCGCCGCCAGGTCAGCGCCGTGTTCAGGCACACGCGATAGATCCAGGTCGAGGGCTTGGCCTGGCCGGCGAAACGCGGCAGCGACAGCCACACCTGGAACAGCATCTCCTGCTGCAACTCGGCGGCCTCGTGTTCGCCGTGGGCGTACGCCCGCGCCACCTTCACGAAGATGCCGCGGTGGTCCTCGGACCAGGCACGGAAGGTCGCTTCGGGCGGGGCGGGCGGGCTCATCATTCCGGATTAGTGGCCGCCGGCGACAAATCCTTACACCGGAGTCTTCGCTTTCTGGTGCGCGGCGTGGCCCTTCGCCACCTCCACGTACTTTTCCGCCCAGCGGCGCAGCCCGGCCTGCTCCTCCGCGGTCAGCGTCCGCACGACGCGCGCCGGCACGCCGAGCACGAGCGAGCCCGGCGGACAGGTGAAGTCCTCCGGCACGACCGCACCCGCGCCCACCAAACTGCGGGTGCCGATGCGCGCCCGGTCCAGCACAACCGACCCCATCCCGATCAGACATTCGTCCTCGACGGTGCACGCGTGCACGATGGCGCGATGGCCCACGGTGCACCACGCACCGATGACCGCGTCGCCGTCGTCCGCCAGGTGCACCACGACGTTGTCCTGGAGGTTGGTGCCCGCGCCGACGACGATCCGGGCGATGTCGCCCCGCAGGACCGCGCCGTAGAAGACGCTGGACTGCGGCCCCAGCGTGACGTCGCCCACCACGGTGGCGTTGGGCGCGATCCACAACGCGCCGGCGGTGTCGGGCGTTTTTCCGAGATGCAGCCGCAGTCGTTCCTGGATCGTCATGGCCCGCAGCTCATTCCTCCTTCGCATACGGCGCGCCGATCGCCCGCGGCGGGACGGCCCGGCCGACCAATCCGGCCAGGAGCAGCACGGTGAGCACGTACGGCAGGGCGAGGATGAACTGCACCGGGATCACGCCGACCACCGGCAGCGCCACGCCCTGGAGGCGCGCGGCCAGCGCATCAGTGAACGCAAACAGCAGGCAGGCGCCGAGCGTCGGCCCGGGCCGCCACTGGCCGAAGATGAGCGCGGCCAGCGCGAGGTAGCCCTTGCCCGCCGTCATGTCGCGCACGAACCCCGAGCTGGCCGCGGTCGACAGGTAGGTGCCGGCCACGCCGCACAGCACGCCCGACACGAGCACGGCCTGGTAGCGCAATCCCGCGACCGAGATGCCCGCGGTGTCGACCGCCGCCGGGTTTTCGCCCACCGCGCGCAGCCGCAGGCCGAAGCGCGTCCGGTAGAGGATCCACGCCGCCGCCGGCACCAGCGCGGCCGCCAGGTAGACGATCAGGCTGTGGCCGCTGAGCAGCTCCGCGTAGAGCAGTCCCGGCAGCGGCACCGCCCGCGCGCGTTCGGCCCAGGGCCAGGTCAGCTCCAGGAACCGCTGGCCGGAGCCGGCGAGCTGGGGGGTCTGCCCGCCGAGGTCGAACCAGGCGAGGGCCAGCGACGGCCCGAGGCCGGCGACCATGATGTTCACCGCCATGGCGGCGATCACCTGGTTGCCGCGATGGGTGATGCAGGCGAAGCCGATCAGCAACGCCAGCGCCACCGCGGCGGCCACGCCCGCCGCCAGGCCGGCCCACGCCGAGCCGGTCACCGCCGAGACCGCCGCCGCCGCGAACGCCGCGCCGAGCATCTTGCCCTCGAGGCCGAGGTCGATCACCCCCGCGCGTTCGGAGAACATCCCCGCCAGCGCCGCGAGCAGCAGCGGCGTGGCCCCGCGGATCGTGGCCGCCAGCAGCAGGACGATGAGCGTGTAGGTCTCCATCGCCTAGCCGCCCTCCCCTGTCGGGCGCCACCGCGCCCAGAGCGCCGCCAGCGGTGCGCGAAACAGGTTCTCCAGCGCCCCGCACGTCAGGATCACCAGCCCCTGGATCACGACCACCAGGTCGCGGTTGAGGTGCGGCAGGTCGAACGACAGCTCCGAGCCGCCCTGGTAGAGCGCGCCGAACAGCACCGCCGCGAAAAAGATCCCCACCGGATGGTTGCGGCCCATCAACGCCACGGCGATCCCCACGAAGCCCGCCCCGCCCGGGAAATCGAGGAGCAGGCGGTGCTGCACGCCGAGGATTTCGTTGAGGCCGAGCCCGCCCGCCAGCGCGCCGGACGCCAGCATGGCCCCGATCGTCACCCGCGAGGGCGAGATCCCGCCATAGACCGCGGCCGCCGGGTTGCGCCCCACGGTCCGCAGCGCGTAGCCCCAGCGGGTGTGCCAGACGAACACCCACACCAGCGCCGAGGCGGCCAGCGCGAGGACAAACGCCAGGTTGAGCGGCGAGGAGCTGACCGGGAGGCCGATCCGGCCGAGCATCGCCCGCATGGTCGGCAGCCAGGCCGCCGCCGCCAGCTCGCGCGTCTCCGGCGACTGCTGGCCCGGCTTGATGAGGACGTTGACGAGCAGGTACGTCATCAGCGCCGAGGCGATGAAGTTGAACATGATCGTCGTGATCACGATGTGGCTGCCGCGCCGGGCCTGCAGCCACGCCGGGATGAACGCCCACGCCGCGCCAAAGACCGCCGCGGCCGCGACCGCCGCCGGCAGGATCGCCCAGAACGGCCAGCGCTGGTCCAGCGCGAGCGCGACCAGGCCGACCCCGAGACCGCCGATGTACGCCTGCCCCTCGCCGCCGATGTTGAACAGGCCCGCGTGCAACGCCACCGCCACGGCCAGCCCCGTGAAGATGAAGTTCGTGGCGTAGTACAGCGTGTAGCCGACCGCCTCCTGCGAGCCCAGCGCGCCCGCCGCCAGCAGCCGGAGCGCGGTCCACGGGTTTTCGCCGACGACCGCGATGACGGCGGCCGACACGGCGAACGCCGCGAGCAGGCTGACCACGGGCAGCAGCCCGACGTCCACCCACCGCGGCAGCCGTCCCGGGGCACTCACGCCGCGCCCTCCCGCACTCCCGCCATCAGCAGGCCGAGCCGCTGCTCGGTGGCGTCCGCGCGCGGCACCTCCGCGACGATCTCACCCTCGAACATCACGAGGATCCGGTCCGCGAGGCCCAGGATTTCGTCGAGTTCGACCGAGACGAGCAGCAGGCCCTTGCCGGCGTCCCGCAGCGCCACCAGGCGCCGGTGGATGAATTCGACCGCCCCGATGTCGACCCCGCGGGTGGGCTGGCCGACCAGCAGCACCTGCGGATCGGCGCCAATCTCGCGCGCGAGGACGAGCTTCTGCTGGTTGCCGCCCGAAAACGCCGCCAGCCGCCGGCCCGGCTCGGGCGGCCGGACATCGTACTCGCGCATCTGCCGGGCGCAGCCGGCCGCGATGGCGGCGGTGCGCAGGAGCCCGCCCCGGTTGAAGGCCGGCCGGTCCTGCTGGCCGAGGATGGAATTGTCCTGCGCGGAGAATTCGCTCACGACGCCCATGCGCAGCCGGTCCTCGGGCACATGCGCCAGCCCGAGGCGGCGCCGCGCGCGCGGCCCAGCCTCGCGCCCCGCCGCGCGGCCCCGGAAAACGATCTCCCCGCGGGTCGGGGGCAGGATGCCGGCCAACGCCTCCAGCAGTTCGGTCTGGCCGTTGCCCGCCACGCCGGCGATGCCGAGGATCTCGCCCGCGTGGAGGTCGAACGAGGCGCGCCGGACGCGCGTCACGCCGAACCGGTCGCGCACCTCCAAGTCCCGGACTGCGAGCAGCACCCCGCCCGGCCGGGCCGGAGCCTTTTCGATCTGCAGGGACACGGCGCGGCCGACCAT
>JBAIXJ010000471.1:0-4928 GCA_037916645.1 Opitutales bacterium
TCAGGCCGGAGGCGCCTTGAGGGGCACGGTGAAGGTCACGATCGTCCCCTGGTTCGGCGTGGAGTGAATCTGGCAGCCGCCGTGAATGTCGGCCAGCCGGCGGGCCATGCTCGTCAACCCGTGTCCCGGGGACAGACGCGCCGGGTGGGCGGGCGGAGGTTCTGGCGCGGCGCCGGGCGTGAATCCCCGCCCGTTGTCCGCGATCGTCAGCTCGAAGGAGTCCGCCCGGGCCGTCAGCCGGATGGTCGTTTCCGACGCCGCGGAGTGCTTGACCACGTTGTGCAGGGCTTCCTTGAACGCCAGGAAGAGGTTGTGGCGCACGTCGGCCGTCAGCCCCCACGGCGGCAAATCGATGGGAATGTCCAGCCGGCAGCGGATGCCGGCGGTGGCGAGCAGATCCTGGGCGAATTTCTCGAGGTAACTGACGAGACCGTCGAGGGTGTCGTGCCGGGGGTTCACGGCCCAGACGATTTCGTCCATCGCCCGCGTCAGTTCGTGGGCGGTGGCGTAGATTTGGCTCAGGCGGGCGGCCGCCCGCGGGTTGTGGCCCAGGTCGCCCCGGGCGGACTCGCTCAACATGCTGATGCGCGTGAGGTGGGCGCCCAGGTCGTCGTGGATGTCGGACGCGATGCGCGCCCGCTCGTGTTCCAACGCCCGCTGGCGCTCGAGCCGCTCGAGCTTCCGTCGCGTCCGCCGGCGCATGGCGAACCAGACCAGGCCGCCGGTGATGGCGACGATCGCGACCCGGACCGACACATGGAACCACAAGGTCTGCCAAAAGAAGGGCAGCACGCTGAAGGGCAGGCTCGCCCCGGTCTCGTTCCACACGTCGTCGTTGTTGCACGCGACGACCTGCAGGGAGTAGCGGCCCGGCGGGAGGTAGTTGAATTCGACCGTGCGCCGGTTGCCGGCGCTGATCCATCGGGGGTCAAATCCGTGGATGCGGTATTTGAACCGCACCTTGTCCGGGTCGACGAAACTCAGGCCGGCGTACTGAAACTCGAAGCGGTGCCGTCCGGGGGCGATCTCGAGAGGCGCGCCGGAGGACGTCACGGGCACCGGCCGGTCGTCCACCCACATGCCCTCGATGTGCACCGGCGGCGGCAGCGGATTGGCCGGCAGGGCCAGCGGATTGACCGCGACGAGTCCCTTGCTGGTGGGGAACCACAGGCGGCCGTCGGGAGTCCGGCATCCGGCCGGCTGCAGGCCTTCCGAGCATTCGATGGTCGGCAGGCCATCGTTGATGCCGTAGGTCCGGCAGCGGATCTCGGTGGTCGTCCCGTCCGCACATTGGTTCAAGGCCGCCTCGCTGACCTGGATGATGCCGTCGAACGAACTCATCCAGAAATCGCCCCGTCCGTCCTCCTCGATGTCACCGATGACGCCGCTGGGCAGGCCCTGCCGGCGGTTGATCACGGCGAAGTGCCCGTCCTTGTACCGATCCAGACCGCCGCCAAACGTTCCGATCCAGAGCGCGCCTGCCCGGTCAAAGTGCAGGCACTCGATGAAATCGCTGGACAAGCCGTCGGCCGTGCGGAACCGCCGCACCTGATTATTCTCCAGGCACGCCAGGCCGTATCCCGCCATGCCGAACCACACGGCGCCCTTGGCGTCTTCCGCGATTGCCCGGACGTCGCGCAACGGCTCGCCGTTGCTCTCGGTATACCGGACGGTCTGGCCGTCCCGATAATGCAGCAGTCCGTCGGCAGTGCCGATCCACATGTCTCCGCGACGCCCCGACAGGAGCGCGGGCGTCGGCGTGTTCAACTCTTCCAGACCGGGGACAGGTTCAAACCGGTCGCCATGCTGCACCGACGGTTCGCCGCCCCAGGAGCCCACCCACATCCGGCCCTGGGCATCCATCGCCAGGGACCAGACGTAGAAGTGGGGAATGCCTTGCGCGGCCTGGTAATTGGACCAAAGGCCGTTCTGGAATCGGTACAGACCCGCGCCTTCGGTCCCCACCCAGAGAGCACCGTCGGTTCCGGGCCAGACCGAGAGCACGGAGCGCCCCTGCCAGCGGTCCGGCGGCGCGATTGTCTCAATGTTGGTGGGGCGCAGGAGCACCAGGCCGCCGCCCCCCGTGCCCACCCAGAGGTTCCCCTCCCGATCTTCGCTGAGCGAGGTCACCCAATCGAAGGGGAGACCGTTGGCATGGTCAAAATGCCGGGGTTGGGCCGGCTGCCCGGGATCAATCAGGTACAGGCCGCTATCCGGTGTTCCCACGGCCAGGGTGCCGTTCCGCAATTCCAGGATTCCGGTCACCATGGACCACCCCCAGGGAGAGTGGCCAAGGTTCTCGACCCAGCGCCCGTCCTTCCATTTTCTGACTTCGGCGTCGACGGCGACCCAAAGTCCGCCGTCCCGGCCCGCACCGAGGCCTTGAATATAGGGATAGGCGGCGGTGGCGGGCCCGAACCAAAGCGGATGCAGTTGGCCCTGTTCCAGCACGGCGACCCGCGCATCACGGTCGATCCAGATCGTTCCGGCATCGGAGCGCGCCAGGCTCAGCACCGGGGCAAAGGTGTTCGCCTCCGGATTCAGCACCCGGCCGTCGGCCACGCGCGCCAACTGACCGTCTCCGTTCATCGCCCAAACCGCACCCGAGGCGTCGGAGCCGATGCCGGAGATTTTTCCATCCCGCCAGGCCGGATGAAAATCCACCGCCGTGAAGCGCCCGTCCTGGTATTGGGTGATCTGACCGCTTTCGTCGCCGACCCACAGGATGCCGTCTGGCGACTCGAACAGACTGGTCACACGGCTGTTGCGCAACGCCGGCGTGTTGTTCTGGTCAAACACCGTGAAGCGCACGCCGTCGAACCGGGCCAGCCCGTTGTAGGTGCCCGCCCACATGTATCCGTCTCGCGTCTGCAGGACGGCGGTGACCTTGTTTTGCGGCAGGCCCTGTTCCGCCTGCCAGACGCGCACGACATAGCCGGCTCCGCCCGGGGTTGACGCAGCCCATCCTGCTCCGCGCCCCATCAGAGCGGCCAGAGCCAGCAGGGCCCACCGACGGAAGCCGAAAGCGGCATTTCGACACCGCATGCGCGGAGTTTCTTCGCGTGGCCGACCCCCGGGCAAGGACTATTTGCCCAAAAGGCCCTGCGGTGCGCATCGCCCGGTCAGGCCGCCGTCGCTCCGGTCCAGCTCGACGGTTTGTGTCACCGCGCCCCGTTTGAGGAACTCGATGGCCTTGGTGCTGCGCCCGGCGGCTTGTAGTGAGATTTGACGATAGACCCCTGCGTTAGGCGGGTGCAGATTGGGCTCAATCCGATCCCGACATCCGCCCCGTGATGAACGACTGCCATGCACCGTCGCAAATTCGTTGAATTGCTGGCCACCGGCGCCGGAGTGGCCGCCGGTTTGCCCCTGGCCCGGAATCTCGGGCGGGCCGCAGAACTCCCGGAACCTCCCGTTGGCAACGCGCCCGATCGCTTGACCGTGTCCGACTGGGAGGCGGTCATGAACGAGGGTTGGGGAACCCAGAAGGCCGCGGCCGGACCAGGGACGTGGGACGGCGTGCCGCTGCAGGCGCCGGCCATCCCGGGTCTGGTCGGCGACGGACCCTACCGCGCCGAATGGGACTCGCTCCTGAACTACGAGGCACCGGAGTGGTACCGCGATGCCAAGTTCGGCATTTGGGCCCACTGGAGCCCCCAGTGCGTGCCGGAGGCCGGGGACTGGTATGCGCGGAACATGTACCTCCAGGGCCAGCCGCAATATGATCTCCATCTTCAGCGCTACGGTCATCCCTCCCGATCCGGCTACAAGGACCTTTGCGCCCAATGGACCCTCCTGAACTGGGAGCCAGAGCCGCTGATGGAACGGTACCAGCAGGCAGGGGCGCGCTTCTTCTTCGCCCTGGCCAATCACCACGACGGCTTCGATGCGTGGAACTCGAAGCATCACGCTTGGAACGCACACGAGGTCGGGCCCCACCGCGATGTCATCGGCGCGTGGGCGGCGGCGGCCCGCGGTCGGGGAATGCGTTTCGGGGTGACCGTGCACGCGGCGCGCAACTGGTGGTGGTTCCAGGTCGCCCACCTGTGCGACCGGACCGGCCCGTTCGCCGGGGTGCCCTACGACGGCCGCCTGAAGCGGGAGGAGGGCCGGGGCCAATGGTGGGAGGGTCTGGATCCCCAGGAGCTCTACGGACGCACCCACGGCATCCACGAAAACCCTGATCCGGCCTACGTCCGCAATTTCTACGACCGCGTCCGCGACCTGATCGACCAGCACGATCCCGACGCGCTCTATTTCGACAACGATGGTCTGCCGCTCGGCTGGGCGGGGATGAACCTCGGCGCGTACTTCTACAATCACAACCTCAAGACCCGCGGCGGCCGGATGGAGGCGGTGTTGAACATCAAGGGCGTGCCCGATGACCAGGCCAAGGCGGTGGTGGCCGATTACGAGCGCGGGGTGACCACCCGCATCATGCCGTATGCCTGGCAATCCGAAACCTGCATCGGCGACTGGCATTACAACCGGCAACGGTTCCGGGACCACTCCTACATGAAGCCCGTCGAGGCGATTCGCTGGATGGTGGACGCCGTCAGCAAGAACGGCACGTTCGTCCTCAACATCCCGGGCAAACCCGACGGCACGATCGACGCCGACGAGCAGGCGGTGGTGGACGCCCTCGGCGGCTGGCTCCGCGTCAACGGCGAGGCGATCTATGCCACGCGGCCGTGGAAGATCTTCGGCGAAGGCGCCCATGCGGTCAAAGGCGGAGCGTTTGCCGGCGCCAGCACCGGCGAGCTTGGGGCCGGGGACATCCGGTTCACCCAGAACAAGCGCGGCGACGTCGTCCATGCCATCGTGCTGGGGTGGCCGGAGGGCGACATCGTGGTGCGGAGCCTCGGCACCGCGGCGGACACCCAGCCCGGCCGCATTCAGAACGTCGTCATGCTCGGCTGCCCCCAACC
>JBAIXJ010000472.1:0-2398 GCA_037916645.1 Opitutales bacterium
TGCTCGTGAGAATCTTGTCCTTGGGCGGCGCGAAGATCTTGCGCGCGTCCTTTGCAAACCAGTCGCCGCCCGGAAAGCTCTTGATCACCTGCTTGATGATCCGCACCGACTGGCGCATCTCCTCGCCCCGGCAAAGATAGCGGTCGTAGCAGTCCCCGTTCGTGCCGACGGGCACGTCAAATTCGTACTGCTCGTACCCGCTGTACGGGCGGTCCTTGCGCAGGTCGAGCGGCACGCCGCAGCCGCGCAGATTGGGCCCGGTGAGGCCGTAGGCGATCGCGTCCTCCTTGGCGATCGCCCCGATGCCCACGGTGCGGTCGAGAAAGATCCGGTTGCGGGTCAGCAGCGCCAGCGTCTCCTCCAGGATCGGCAGAAACTGGTCGCAGAAGGCGTCCACCCGCCCGAGCCAGCCGTCGGGGATGTCGCGCGCCAGGCCGCCGATGCGGGTGTAGCTCGTCGTGAACCGCGCGCCGGTCAGCTCCTCGAAGAGCCGGTACAGCTTCTCCCGCTCTGTGAACGTGTACAGGAACACCGTCCACGCCCCGACGTCGATGCCGAACGCGCCCAGGCCCATGAGATGCGACGAGATGCGGGCCATCTCGGCAATGAGGACCCGGATCGCCTGGCAGCGCGGCGGCACCTCCAGCTTGGCCAGGCGCTCGACGGCGATCGCATAGGCCACGTTGTTCGCCAGCGGGGCGAGGTAATCCAGCCGGTCCGTGTACGGCACGAACTGGTTGTACGTCATGTTCTCCGCGATCTTTTCGTCGCCGCGGTGGAGGTAGCCGACCACGGGGTCCGCCCGGGTGACGACCTCGCCGTCGAGCTCCATCTGCAGCCGCAGCACGCCGTGGGTCGACGGATGCGACGGACCCATGCTGATCGACATCTTCTCCGGCTGGAACTCGCGCGCGCCCGCCTCCATTTTCGCGGCGTTCTCGGGAAAGGTGTATTCCGTTGCCATGGGATCACGCCGCCGAAGCGGTCACCGCGGTTTCTCCTCCCGCTCCGTCCAGCTCTGGTCCTTCGCGCGCGGTTCAGCCTCGTCCATGGTCGATCCCGCCGCGGCGACAAACGGCCCGCCCATGTACGGGGCGGCCTGGACCTTGGCCGCAGTTTCGGCCGCCACGTCCGGATCCGGGAGCTCCGTATCCAAACCGGCCAGCGGGAATTCCTTGCGCAACGGGAAATAGGGATAGCCGTCCCACATCAGGATGCGGCGCAGGTCGGGATGGCCCGGGAACGCGATGCCGAACATGTCGAAGACCTCGCGCTCATGCCAGTTGGCGGCGGGCCAGAGTCCCGTGGCGCTCGCCATGGCGGGGTGCACGTCGTCCGGGCAATCGGACGCCACCCGCACATACTCGTGCCGGGTGGTTGACAGGAGATGCCAGACGACGGTGAACCGCGGCGACTGGCCGGAACTCCAGTCGATGGCCGTGACGTCGACGAGCAGGTCAAAGGCCTCCTGGTCGCGGAGGTGCTGCAGGACGGCCAGCACTTGCGCGGCAGGCACGTTGCAGGCCGGCCAGTCCCCGCTCGCCCGCCCGGTGACTTGCGGAAACTTCTCCTGCAGGGAGCCGGGCGTGGTGGTCATCGGCGGGGGCGCGGACATGGCTCAGGCCGTGAACAGCCGCCGCGCCGCCGGCTCGCGCCGGACCTTCGCCTGCAATTTCACCAAGGCATCGAGCAGGGCCTCCGGCCGCGGCGGACAGCCGCTCACGTAGACGTCCACCGGCACGATCCGGTCGACCCCCTGCAACACGGCGTAGCTACGATACATGCCGCCGGTGCTGGCGCAGGCGCCCATTGCGATCACCCACTTGGGCGCGGCCATCTGGTCGTAGATCCGCCGCACCTGCGGCGCCATCTTGTAGGTGACCGTGCCGGCGACGATCATGCAGTCCGACTGGCGGGGCGAGAACCGCATCACCTCGGCGCCAAAGCGCGCAATGTCGAAGCGCGCGGCCGCCACCGCCATCAGTTCGATCGCGCAACAGGCCAAGCCCATGGGCATCGGCCACATGGAGTTGGTCCGGATCCAGTTGATCGCCGCGTCCAGTCGGGAGACGACGACGTCGCCCTCAATCTTGCTGTTGTACGCGAGCTCGGCGTTTGCGGAAACCATGGGAGCGTCGACAAAAAAACGATTCAAGCTACCATCCGACCTTGGTCACGCAAGTAGGTTTTGGGCAGACGGACGCCGCGCGCACGGATTCGCCCTTGACCCTCGCCGGGGCATGACGCTCTATTTTCCCTCTTAGCCGCACGACCAGCGGGCCTTATGTCCGTGGCTTCGGTCTCCGGAGAGGTGACGGAGTGGTCTAACGTGCATGATTGGAAATCATGTGTACGGGTAACCGTACCGAGGGTTCGAATCCCTCCCTCTCCGCCAGCC
>JBAIXJ010000473.1:0-2172 GCA_037916645.1 Opitutales bacterium
ATGGTCCGCGCCGGCGACACGCTCATCAATCCCGTCACGGGCTTTCGCCTGCACTTCCGGAAGACGGCGGCGGAGACGGGTGGAGAGCTGCTGGAACTCGAGGCCACTTACGCTCCCTTCAGCGCCCGCCCGCCGGAACACTATCATCCGGAGCAGCACGAAGATTTCGAGATCCTGGCCGGCGGCGTCCGCGTCTGCGTCGCCGGGACGGTGCGGGATGTCGAGTCCGGGGAGACGCTCCGGATCGCCGCGGGGGTGCGGCACGCGATGTGGAACCCGCGCGGCGAGGAGGCGAGGCTGGTGTGGCAGGTCCGGCCGGCGTTGAGAACCGAGGCGCTGTTCGAAATGCTGATGTATCTCGCGACGCGCGGCCGGGTGGACCGGCGCGGGTCGCCGCGGCTGCTGAGTCTCGCCGTGCTGGGCCGGCATTACCGGCGGGAGCTGGCGCTCGCACGGCCGCCGCGCGCGGCGCAGGCGCTCGTTTTCGGCGCGCTGGCCCCGCTCGGGCAGCTGCTGGGCGCGCGCCGCGAGGCGCCGGCTGGGTGGGCGAGGACCCCGGGGCCCGCGTGAGGCGCCGGATCGGCCGGGCAAGACGCCGCCCCACCGCGTCCGCAATGGTGGGGCGGGCTTAACGCCCGCCAGAATCAGCCTATCGCCGACGTTGGCGGACCCTTGCGCAGCGGCGCCGTCAGGTTCTCCAGTCGAAGCTCACCACTTCCATCCCAGCGTCGCGCCGAGGGCGAAGCTGGGGCTGGCGTCGGTGAAGCCGTGGAGAACAAAGATCTGGAAGTGGCTCGAGTCGGAGATCTTCTGCTGGACGAACGCCATCAGCTCCTCGGCGCTCTTGCCGCCGGTGAAGGTCGGCTGGCGCCAGTTGCCGCCGATCCCGAACGTCGCTTCATCCGACACCGGCGTCAGGAATCCCACCGTGGCGAAGGCGCCGTCCTTCATGGGATACAACGTGCTCCGCCCGAGGAACTGGTAGCCCACCGTGGCATAGGGTGTGAAGTCCCCGAACTTCTTGGTGACGTCGAACTGGAACGCGGCGTCGGTCTGTCCCGTGCCCAGGCCCTTGGTGTCGTCCGCGGTCGGGAACTTGACCTTGGCGCCGACCGACGTGTACCAGCCGTCGGCCGGGGCGAGCTTCCATGTCCCGGTGACGGCGACATCGCCGATGCCGGATTCGCTGCGGGAAGCGGCCGCGGCGCCGACGCCGCCGGCGGCCGAGGCCGGGCCCTTCAGCCAAAGGTACGGCAGCGACAGTTGCAGGCGGTAGTCGCTGGTCTCGTACGTGGGCGCGGCCATCACCATCCAGATGTCGGTGTCGGTCGGAAGACCATAGCTGCCGCGGGCGTAGATGACGCTCGTGTCCAGCTTGATTTCCGGCGCGGGCGTGGTCTCGACGGTCGGTCGGGTCGGAGACGTCTGCTCCGATGACTTGGTCTGGGCGAAACAAGGGCCGGCCAGGACAAAGGCCAGCGCGAGGGAGGTGGTATTGAGTGTGCGGGTTTGCATGAAGGAGGAAAAAGCAAAAGAGGAGGCGCCACACGGCTGCGGCGCGCTCCTCTTATTTATCCTAACGCTGCAACAATTACAGGCTTATTCGCCGGCACGTTAGGGTTTGGATGAAGCCGCCGTCTGGAGTCCCTGATCCGCATGGGCATTGGCGACCGTCTTCGCTTTGGCCAATCCAGTGGTGTCTTGACTGCTGGCGCTGGCCGCGGTCGCGAGTCCGGCTGACGCATGGGAGTTGGCGACAGTCTTCGCCCGGGCCAGGCCGGTCGGGCCACCGACCGCGGCATGTGAATTGGCGTGGGCCGAACCATTGACGCTCGCGTTGTCCGAGGTCGTGGTCGTCGTGTCGGCGTCATTCTTGTCCTGGTCGTTCTGCTGGGCGGAGGTCGCCGTTTGCAGGCCCTGATCGGCATGCGCGTTGGCGACCGTCTTGGCCTTCACTAGACCCGTGGTGTCACGGCTGCTGGCGCTGGTCGCGGTGGCGAGGCCGCCGCTGGCGTGGGAATTGGCGACGGTCTTGGCCTTCGCTAGGCCCGTGTCCGTCGACGCGTTGGCATTCGCATTGTCGGAGGTCGAGGCATTGACGTCAGTGTCCGTCGATTCCGCCGAGCCGTTCCCGTGGTTGGCCGAAGCTGAGGCGGCCATCTGGAGGCCCTG
>JBAIXJ010000474.1:0-9513 GCA_037916645.1 Opitutales bacterium
GGCGGCCAAACGGCAAGCGCATCGCGGCAAAGGCCAGGCGCAGGGGGCCAAGGGCAAAGGGGTAAGGGCCAAGAGCAAAGCGCCCGGAGCAAAGGGCGAAGGGCAAAGCGGTAAGCGCCAAGCGGCAGTCAGTGACCGGCTTGCGCACGCATAGCTCTTGGCTCTTGGCCCTTACCCCTTTGCCTTGACCGTCCTGGATCTCCAATCTGACTTCTGATTCTCACGCCACCGTGCCGCTCTCCGCGCTCGCGCGGCAGCGCTCGATCAGGGTGAGCAGCAGACGCGATTCCTCGGGGGTGACCGGCGGCGGTTCGCCGCGGACGAAGTAGCGCCACGCCGCCTCATAGTAGTCGGGCTCCGGAAACGGGTCGGCCGAAAACGTCTCTTCGCGCCACGGGAGCTGCTCGTCCTGGTAAAGCCGCCCGGCGGCGGCCAGCCCGGCCTGCAGCGCGCGCGGCGGCGCATCCTCCGGCCGGAAATACCGCAGGCGCCAGCCGCGAGCCGCGTCATCCCACTGGGCGGCGCCGAAGGCGCCGAACACCTGCCAGGTCGGTCCCGCGAGCGCGGCGGCCTGGCTGATCTCGAGGTCCAGCAGGCAACCCGCCTCCGTCACCAGCAGGGCCTTGACCACATCCTCGGCGTCGCCGGCGGTCGCCGCGCGGCGCAGCTGGCAAAAGACTGTGCGGACCGGGGCCGCGTCGGTCAGCCACAGCAGCTGGTCGAGACCGTGGGCGCCGTAGTTGTTGAGCATGCCGCCGCCGTGGGCTTGCAGCGCCTGCCAGTCGTGCCGGCGGTTGTAGTCGCAACGGGCGCGCTTGATCAGGTGGACGGGGCCGAGCCGTCCGTCGGCGAGGAGCGCCTTCAGCGCCCGGATCTCCGGGCGCATCCGGTCGGGCTGGTAGGCGAGAAACCGCCGGCCGGCCGAGCGCGCTGCGTCGAGCATGCCGTCGAATTCCGCCACGGACCGCGCCACCGGTTTGTCGCACAGCACGTGCGCCCCGCGGGCGTACGCGGCACGGGCCTGCGTCGCATGAAACTCCGTCGGCGAGGCGATGACCACCAACTCGGGCGCCACGGCATCGAGCATCGGTTCGAGCGCCGCGAACGCGCGCACCTTCCATTTCCCCTCCGCCTCGGCGCGGCGCTCCGCGAGCGGATCGGCCACGCCGACGAGCTGGAAGCCGGAATTGCCGGCGATCGCGGGCGCATGGAAACCGAAACCGATGCGACCGAGGCCGACCACGGCGGCACGGAGAACGCGGACGGTCGAATCAGGAGTGGGAGCGGTTGCCGTCATGGCTCATCGAGATATCGCCGGATGCGGGGAGAACGCCAGCCTTACGTCGGATGTCATCGCCGGGCCCGGGAACATCCCGCCGGTCACCACCAGTGCCGGTCCTCGGCCGAGCGCAACGCCTCCTCGAGCGGCGGCAGCTCCGGATGCCACTTGCGCTCCCACTCCAGGCTGATGGCGCCCGCGTAACGATCGGCGTGCAACGCGTCCAGAAACGGCGCCATCGGGAATTCGCCGGCGCCCGGGAGGGCGTAGCTGTAGGAGAACCGGCCGGCCGGCCGGCGCACGCTGTCTTTCACGTGCAGGTGCACGACGTGGGCCTTGATGGCGCGCCACATCGCCACCGGGTCGGCGGAACTGCCGCGCCAGGTGTTGTGGGTGTCCCACAGAATCGCGACGCCGGGCACCGCCGCGCAAAAGCGCAGCACCGCCTCCGCCGAGAGCAGGGCGTCGTGCGTTTCCACCATCACCTCCGCCCGCCAGCCGTGCCGGCGCCGCTCCTCCCGCCACCATCCCATCGTCGCCCGGGCCTCCTCCGGCCACTGCTCGGTGACCGGCCGGCCGGCATCGAACACCCGCAGCCACGGCACGCCGAGCGCCTCGGCCCACGGCAGGAAGGCGAGAAAGGCCTCGCGATCGGCCGGCGGCGGCGCGGCCAGACCCAGCGAGGTGTCGAGCGCGAGAATGCGCACCCGCCGACCCCGGAGATGCGCGGCGAGCGCCGCCGGCGATCCGTAGGTCTGCGCCAGGTACGCCGGCAGGTCGGTGGTGCCGCCGAGCGCGCGCAGCTCCACCGCCGCGATGCCGTGGCGTTCCGCCAGGTCGAGCGCCTCGTCGAACGTCAGCTCGGGGCAGCCGAGTGTGGAGAACGCCTTGGGGATTGGTGCAGGGGGGGTCATCGGCAACAGCACGCGATCCGCGGTTCACGATCAGGTCGACCGCCGCCGGCGCCCGGAAGTCCACAGCGCGCCGCCGACCAGGCCCGTGCCGCCGGCGATGACGAGGATCTTGCCGCTGTGCCCGGCGCTGCTGGCCGGAATGAGCAGCAGGAGGATGGCCGCGGCCATCGCCAGGCCGAACACGCCGATCACCCGCATCTGCCGGCCGTCGTTGCCGGCCCCGATCTCCGCGGTGAAATCGACCGGGCGGCCCCAGCGCGAATAGAACTCCGTCTCCCGCGCGACCACCGCCGGGTCGGGTGCCCGCCGCCAGTAGAGGAGGCAGGCGCCGAGGAACGCCGCGCTGCTGGCGGTGAACAGGGCGAGAATCTGCTGGTAATAGAGCCAGGGCGCGGTGCCGAACAGCCCGGGGGCGTATTCGATGCCGGAGGAGACGACAAAGCCGACGACGATGGCAAACGGCGTCGCCCAGGTCGGCACCCGCCGCACGAAGATCCCCCATACCATCGGGATGCCGATCGGCGCCATCACCTGGGCCATGAGCTTGATCATGAGGCTGAAGACCCCGCCCGAGCCCAGCGCCGCCATGATCTGCGCGATGCCGATGACCGTGAACGCGCAGCAGAGATTCACCACGCGGCCGAGCACGAGGCGGGCGCGTCCCTCGAGCGGCGTCGCGCCCGCGAGCCGGCAGACCGCCGGATAGATGTTCTGGGTGATCAGACCGGCCAGCCCGGTGAGGCTCAGGTCGAGCGTGCTCATCGTCGACGCGCAGATCGCCACCAGCACCAGGCCGACGAGCCCCGCCGGCAGCAGGTCGAGCGCCATCGCCGCATAGGCGCCCTCGGTCGGCGCCCGCAACGGCATCGCCGCCACCGCGCCGGGGATCAGCAGCCGCGCCGTCATCGGCGGGATGAAGAAGATGAGCGTCGCGACCAGCAGCGCCCCGGCCGCCAGCAGGCTCGCGCGCCGCGCCTCGCGATCGTCCTTCACCGCCAGAAACCGGCCCGCGTTGGTGAGCGCGTTGACGTTGGCAATCTGGGCGCTGTAGTAGGCGATCAGGAATCCCAGGGTGAAATAACCGGGGGTGACGCCGGGGATCGTCGCCAGGGTCGCCGCGCTCTTGAACGGCGCGTAGGCCGGCTGCAGGCCCTGGGCGGCGATGGCGTGAAGGAAGCCGCCGACGCCGCCGAAATGGGCGAGGCAGATCACGGCGAGCAGGAGCGCGATCGGCAGCAGCACGAGTCCCTTGATGAAATCCGCCGCCAGCGCCGCCCACGCCCCGCTCATCGCCGTGTAGAACAGCACGACCAGCCCCAGCACGAGGATCACGACCCGGATGTCGAAGCCGAGCAGCGACGTGACGAAGATGGCGAGCGAGTAGAGGTGCAGGCCGCCGAACAGCGGGGCCATCATCGACTGGAGCCACGCGAAGAACAGCTCCATCCCCGGGCCGAACCGCAGCCGGATCACGTCGGCCACCGTGATCTCGCGCGTGCGCCGGAATCGCGACGCCAGTCCGGTGGAGAGAATGAAATAGCTGAGCGATCCCGCGCCATAGGTCACGACCTGGCTCCAGCCGACCTGGTACGCCGCGCCGGCGGCCCCGGTGAACGTCCACGCGCTGAACTGCCCCATGAACACGCTGCCGCCCACCAGCCACCAAGTCCCCTGCCCGCCCGCCCGGAAATAGTCGCTCGCGTTGTGGCTGAAACGCCGGAACACGAACCCGACCGTCACCAGCATGAGCAGATAGCCGGCGACCACCGCGTAGACCGTCGGGCGATCCGTGAGTTGCAGGGCGGCAAAGATCGGAGGCATGGCGGGCGGGCGGTTCAATCCAGCCACCGGTGCCGGTGGCGGGCGACAAAATTGTCGTCGACCAGCCAGCGATAGGCCCGGCTCACGCGCGAGATCTCCGCCGCCTGGCCGGGCGAGAGCTTCTCGTCCCGATCGAGGCAGGCCGTCGAGGCGAGCAGGCCCTGGCGGCGCAGCACCTCGTGGATGCCCGGAATGCAGCCGGCGAACCGGTGCGCCGCGTCGAAGATCGCGGCGTTGGCGTCGGTCAGCTGGGCGTTCTTCGTCCACCAATCCGCCGCCAGCCGGCCCCGGCGCCGGGCCCGCTTGATCGCGGCCAGCAGCGCGACCGCCCGCTCGGTCCAGACGCCCCACTGGCCCAGCAGTCCACCTGCGATGTGCCGGCGCACCGGCCCGAATTCAAACGGTGTCAGCAGGTCACCGATGATGTTGTCGTCGTTGCCGGTGTAGAGCGCGACGTCCGACCGCCCGGCGGCCGCCACCGCGCGCACCACATCGAGGGTGCGGTAGCGGTTGAATGGCGCCAGCTTGATCCCCACGAGTTCCGGGATTTCGGCGAACCGGCGCCAGAAGTCGTACGACAGGACGCGTCCGCCGGCCGCTTCCTGCAGGTAGAACCCGAAGAGCGGGATCTCGCGCGCCACCCGCCGGCAGGCCGCCAGGATCGCCGGCTCCGGCTCCCCCGCCCAAGCCCCGAGGCTGAGCAGACCGGCGTGATAGCCGTGGCGGCGGGCGAGGCGGGCCTCGCGCACCGCCTGCGGAGTGCGGCCGCAGAGGCCCGCCACCAGCACCGCCGGCGGGCGCGGCCGCCGGCGCAGCCAGTGTTCCGCGGTCTCGGCCACCAGGCGCAGCACGGGCTCCAGCAGGCCGACGGCCCGGTCGCGGATGGCGAACTGCGTCGAATGCACCGCGACCGCCAGTCCGCCCGCGCCGGCGTCGAGATAATACCGCACGAGGCCCCGCTGGCGCGGCTCGTCCCACCGCCGTGACGGCGAGAGCGCCAGCGGCATCGCCGGGATCACGTGGCCCTCCGCGAGATGCGACCGAAGATCAAGATTGATGGACATGGGCAGGCGAACCGGTCGGTTCAAAAAACCCCATCGCGCCGCTCAAAGCCCGTCGGCTTTCCCCAGACCTCACCCCCCTGCCGCAGCCACGCCGTGACCCAGGTCAGCATGGTCTCGAGGCTCGTCGGCGGGTCGCCGAACCGGCTCCGCGCGCGGCGCGAATTGCTCAGCCACGCCGTCGGCGCCTCCGTCCCCCGGAACTGCACGGGAACGCCGAGCAGTTCACCGAAGCGCTGCGCGAGCCCGCGGACGGACAGCACCTCCGCCCCGGCGATGTTCACCGGCACCGCTGGCGAGCCGGCCAGATCGAGCGCCTGGATGGCCTGGGCCAGCGCGTCGCGCTGCCAGATCACGTTCACGTATCCCATCGCGAGGTCGACCGGCTCCCGCCGCCAGATCCGCTCCGCGATGTCGAGCAGCACGCCGTACCGCAGCTCGACCGCGTAGTTCAGCCTGATCAACACCACCGGCGTGCCCCGGCGCGCGGAGATGTCCGCGAAGGCGAGCTCGCGCTCCAGGCAGGACTGCGCGTAGGCGCCCGGCGGCGCCGGCGGCGTCTCCTCGGTGGCGCCCCCGCTCTCCGGCGCCACAAACGGGTACACGCAGCCCGTGGAAAAGGCGACGATACGCGCCCCGCGGCAGCGCTCGGCGACGGCCCGGGGCATCCGCGCGTTGACCGCCGCGAGCAGCTCCGGCTGCGAGGCCGTGCCGAACTTCACGCCCGCCAGGAAGAACACCGTCGCCGCCTCCGGCAGCGCCGCCACGAAGGCCGGATCGGTGAGGTCGCCCGCGAGCACCTCGATCCCCCGGCGGGTGAAATCCTCCCGGTCCCGCAGGGTGCGGAACCGCGAGACCGCGATCACCGGATCGTCCCGGCCCCCGGCCGCCAGGGCCCGCCGGAGCATCACACAGAGGTGCAGGCCCAGCTTTCCGCCCGCGCCCAGCACCAGGAACGGCCCGCGGTGGCGGGCCAGGCAGGAGATCACGCCCGCGTCCGGCTCCCCCAGCCAGTCGTCCACCTCCGCGGCCGCGCAGGGCAGCGCCGGCTGGCCGGCGGCGGCGGGGCGTTCGGAGTTGACCGGCATGAGGTAACTGTTCAGTTACTTTCGTGCCCAACGGCAAGCAGAAATCCCGGGGCGGCCGCGGGCACGGTCCTCCGGTGTGCGTATGCAACATGTGGAATCTGTAGGCCGCGAGCTTGCTCGCGCCACAATTGCGCCAGCAAGCTGGCCGCCTACATCCAGGCAACCAAACCGGAGAGGTCTGCGCCCGCCGATGGACGCGCGCCGCCTCCTCGCCGAGATGGTCGCGATCCCCAGCGTCCATCCCGAGGCGGACGTCGGGGGCAGCGTGCCGGGCGAGGCGGCGCTGGCCGCGTGGCTGGCGGACCGGCTCCGGCGCCTGGGCGCCGCGGTGCGGCTGCACCCGCTGGCCCCGGGCCGCCCGAGCGTCGTCGCGGTGCTGGAGCCCGCCGCCCGCGCCACGGCCACGGTCATCCTGATGCCCCATCTCGACACCGTCGGCGTCGGCGGCATGTCGGTCCCGCCGTTCCGGTTGACCCGCGGCGCTTGCGGCCGCCTGCACGGCCGCGGCGCCTGCGACACCAAGGGGCCGGCGGCCGCCCTCCTTGCGGCGCTGGCGTCGCCGGCCGGCGCGCGGGCGATCCTCCGCGGGCGGACCCGCTGGATCGTCGCCGCGACCGCCGGCGAGGAACAGGGGTCGCTGGGCGCGGAAGTCCTGTTCGCAGGCGGGCTGCAGGCGGACTTTGTCGTGGCGCTCGAGCCCACCGGATTGCGCGTCGTGCGCGCCGCGAAGGGCCTGCTGCGGTTGTGGCTCGACGTCCCGGGCAAATCCGCCCACGGCGCGCATCCCGAACGCGGCCTGAACGCGGTCTACCGGGCGCTGCCCCTCGTCGAGGCGATCCGCGACCGCCTCGCCCCCTGGCTCGCGGCCCATCGCCATCCGCTGCTCGGACGGGGCACGGTCAATCTCGGCGTTTTGCGCGGAGGCGCCGAACTCAACCTCGTGCCCGATCTCTGCCGCGTCGGCCTGGACATCCGGCTCCCGCCCGGGCTGCCGGCCGCCGAGGTGGTCGCGCGCGTGCGGGCCCTCATCGCAGGGCACAGCCCGTCGGCGGCGCTGACCGTGCACCGGTCGGCCCCTTCCTTCGTCACGCCGGTCCAGGATCCCTGGGCGCGGCGCCTGCGGCGCGTCGGCCGCGGCTGGGACGCGGTCCCCTGGTTCTGCGACGCCAATTTCGCGTCCGCCCACGGAATCCCGGCCGTCGCCTTCGGCCCGGGGGACATCCGGCAGGCGCACACCAGGGACGAGTTCATCCTCGCGTCGGACCTGGCCGCGGGCGAGGCGGCGTTTCGGAGGTTCCTATGCCCCGCGTGATCCCCACCAGTCGCAATCCCGATCGCAGCCGCCGCCGCCTGCTGCAGGCGGCGATCCGCCTTTTTTCCGCCCGCGGATTCCACGGCGTGTCGGTCGATCAAATTGTCGCCGCCGCGCGGCTCAACAAACGGATGGCCTACCACTACTTTGGCAGCAAGGAGGCCATCTACCGGGCGGCCCTGGTGGAGGTCTACCGCCGCATCGAGCGGGTCGAGTTCCGCGCCGTCGCCGCGGCTGGATCGCCCGCCGACAAGCTCCGGCGGCTGCTCGAGGGCTATTTCCGTTTCCTCGAGGAGAACCCCGAGTTTACCCGGTTTCTGCTCTGGGAAAACGTCGAGCCGGCCCGGCGCACCGCCCGGCCGGACGCCTTCCTGTCCAAGAACCCGTTTCTCGAGCGCTTCCGCGACGTCGTCCGGGAGGGCATCGCCGCGGGGCAGTTCCGCCGGAATCTCAACGTTCCGCACCTGCTGATCCACTTCATCGGCCTGTGCTTCATCTACCATTCCAACCGTTATTCGCTTTCGCAGGCCCTGAACCTGGACCTGGCGGATCCCCGGGTGCGCGCCCAGGGCCTGCGCCAGGTCGTCGATCTCGTCTTCGCCGGCATCATGAAACCGGCGGCTCCGTCCGCGGGCCGCGGCGGGTTCAGTAGGCCACGGTGAACCGCCGGCGGAGGTGGCGCGGCTTCTCCACCTCGTCAAGCACCGCGACGGCGAAATCCTCCGCCGAGATCCGGCTCGCGCCCGCGGCATCGACGAGCAACTGGTCGCCCCCGAGGCGGAACCGTCCCGTCCGTTCGCCCGGCGCAATGGACGCTGGCGGGCTCACGACGGTCCAGTCCAGCGCGGTGGTCTGGCGGAGCAGCCCGAGGGCGTCGCGGTGCGCGAGGGCGATCTCCTCAAATTCGACCGGGAATGGCGGGGTCTGGAGGAGCAGCACCCCTGGCGCCACCTCGAGGCTGCCTGCCCCGCCCACGACGACCAGGCGCAGGGTGCCCGCGCGCGTGAGGCCCTCGATGAGGCACCGCGCCGCGCCGAGGATCACCTCTGGGGTGGGCCCGACCGCGCTGAGCACGGCGTCGTGGCCCTTGACCGCCGCCGCCACGCTCGCGGCGTCGAGCACGTCGCCCCGGACCACGAGGACGCGGCCCTCTGGCGCGCCGAAGCTTCCCGGCTGGCGGACGACAAGGGTAACCGCATGCTCGCGCCTCCGCGCCTCGGCGAGCAGGCGGCTGCCGATCATGCCGCGGGCGCCGTAGAGGAGCAGTTTCATGAGGGAAGCTGTTTTGAATCACGCCCATTGCAAGCCGCGGGGCGGCCCCTTCCCGTCCCCGTCCGCCGTGTTTGTCGGGATGTCATCTATTAAATGACATCCAACCGGGGGTCCCGCGCCGCCCGCCGGCAGGCCGCGATGGCGGCACACGCCGGGGTCATCGTCCGCCCGCCGCCGCGTTCACCGCTCGTCACGCTCGAAGGGATGTCATCTATTAAATGACATCCAACCGACGGTCACGCGTCGTTGGTCGCGACCCCGGGCCCCGCGCGGTCCGCGCGCCGCGTGACACGCGGCTGGAATTACCGCCCGCGGTGTGGTAGGCAGAGACCCAGCCTGCACCATCCATGACCGAAATGCCTCCCCAGAAGCTGGAGTCGCTGGACCGGGCGATGCGCCTGTCGAACCTGCGTCACGAGCTGGAGGAGAAATCGTTCTACGCCGCCGCGACCGCCGGCGAGATCGGCATGTCGCTGGGGGAAACCGCCGGCCTGGCCGCGGCGAAACGCCGGCTGATCGAGGACGCGGCGGTGGTCGCGCCGCTGGCCGGCCACATCCTGCGCGGGTCGCGCATCGGGTGCGACCTGATCGACGACGCGTATTCGCGCGAGGGCGCGGTCAGCTGCTTCCGGGTGCACGAGGTGCTGCGCAAGACGCGGCGCCACCCCGAGGCCCGGATTCTCCTCAACGGCTCGCCCATCGCGCGCGAGGAGCTGCTGGCGCTCTACAAGATGCTCACGCCGAACACCAACCTCGAGCCGCTGTC
>JBAIXJ010000475.1:0-3029 GCA_037916645.1 Opitutales bacterium
AGAGCCAGTCGTCGACGATGATCTCGTCAAACACCCGGGCCAGCACGCGTACCCGGCCCTCGAGCATGGCCATGTCCTTGGGGTCGTTGTAGCAGAGCGGGCCGTGCTCGCCGGCCGGCACGACGGCCCCGGAGACCTCGAGTCCCTCCGCCTTGAGCGCTGTCGCGATCGCCTGGAGCTCGGCGACGGCGGCCTCGTCGCCGCGCGCGTCCTCGAGGTAGACCTTGGAGAGCCGCAGCGGCGCGAAATACGCCAGCGTCGCGGCGCGCTTCTCCGGTGTGCCAAGCAGATTCGTGACATCGCGGCTCGTGAAGAAAAGCGCGGTCTTGAGGTGCGCCCACCGCGCCTCCGGCTTGGGCGCATCCGCGCCCCGGGCGCCCGGAATCGCCAGGACGGCGGCGGCGACGGCGGCGGCAAAGCGGGACAATATGGCAAGACGACAGGAGCGCATGATGGTCGGAATTGGAGGATGGATTTCCCGTCGAACCGGGGGTCGGTCGCGACAGCGGCGCCGGCCGCACCGGCGGCGGGGTGGCGAGGCGCCCACCGTGCCGGCGGCGCACAGGCCTGTCAAACCCCGCCTCGGACGGATCGCGGGGCGATCGACCCGGCTTTCGCGAGGCTGGCGAGGACCAACGCGGTTATTGCGACCGGCTGGAACGCGAATATCACCGATTTCGTGTAACCCTGGCCCCGCACGGCGGGTTATCTCACCGCACGCTTCAACTCGCGTTCCCCGCCATGCTCTCCGACCTGCGTCTCGCCCTGCGCAACCTCGCCAAGTCGCGCGCCTTCTTCGCCGTCGCCGTCATCACGCTGGCGGTCGGCATCGGTTCCTCCACCGCGATGTTCAGCTCGCTGCAGGCGCTGGTCGTCGAGCCCTTTTCCTTTCCGCGTTCCGGCCAGCTGGTGATGGTCTGGTCCGGCGAGGGCTGGCCGCTGTCCTCGCCCGACTACTTCGACCTCCACGAGCAGGCCACGTCGTTCTCCGACTTCGGCGTCTACTCGCCCCGCCGGGTCAACCTCGGCGGCGAGAACGCCCAAGCCGTGCCCGGCGTGATCTGCACGCCCGAGGTCCTGCGCGCCTTCGGCCTTACGCCCGTGCGCGGCCGGTTCCTGACGGCGGAGGACGGCGACAAGGGTGCCCCGCCCGTGGCCGTGATCAGCTACGCGTTGTGGCAGCAATCGTTCGCTGGCGACCCCGACCTGGTCGGCAAGGCCATCCGGCTCAACGGCGGCAACGTCACCGTGGCGGGCATCATGCCGGCCAACTTCGAGTTCCCCGCGCCCTGGATGCGTACGGAAAGCTGCCAGGTCTGGCTCCCGCTCCAGATCAAGCGGGGCGAGGGCGACCGCGGCAGCCACTGGATCTGCGGCATCGCGCGGCTGAAAGACGGCGTGTCGGTCGCCGCCGCCGACGCCGAGGTCAAGGCGATCGGCAAGCGGCTGACCGCCGCCTACCCCGACACGAACAGCAAGAAGCATTTCCTCGTCCGCTCGCTGCACGACGAGATGACGCGTTTTGTCGGGTCGCGGGTGTGGATGCTCTTCGGCGCCGTGGTCCTCGTCCTCCTCGTGGCCTGCGCCAACGTCGCCAGCATGCTGCTCGCCCGCAACGCCCGCCGGCAGGGGGAGTTCGGCGTGCGCATCGCGCTCGGCGCCGCCCGGAGCCACATCATCCGCCTCGCCCTCACGGAAAGCCTGCTGCTGGCCCTGGCCGGCGCGCTGGCCGGCCTGGTCGTCGCGTTCTTTGGCATCCGCGCCCTCCAGACCATCGCGCCCGTGAGCGATGCCCGCAAGGCGGCGATGACGCTGAACGGCACGGTGCTGGCGTTTTCGCTCGGCCTGACGCTCCTGACCGCCGTGCTCGCCGGCCTGCCCCCGGCCTTCACCGCCCTGCGGATTTCGGTCACCGACCTTCTGCGCACCGAGGGTCGTGGGGCGGCCGGGTCGCGGACCCGCCACCGCATTCTCCGCGGGCTGATCATCGGCCAGATCGCCCTCGCCTTCGTCCTCGCCAACGGCGCCGCCCTGTTTTCCGCGAGCTACACCCGGCTCCTCGCCGCCAATGACAAGCTGGCGACCCAGTACGTGCTTTCCGCCGGCCTGGATCTGCGCGGCGAACGTTACGGGGACAAGGACGTGCGGGCCCGCTTCTGCGAACAGTTCGCTGAGCGCGCCGCGGCCCTGCCCGGCGTGACCGCGGCCGGCACGACGACCAAGCTGCCGCTCGAGGGAGGCAGCAACACCAACATCCTGGTCAATGACCAGGTCTTTGACCCCACCGCGGACCGGACGCTGGCGGAGGTGTCCAGCATCACCCCGGGCTACTTCGCGGCGGCCGGCCTCGGCCTGCTGCGCGGGCGCACGCTCGAGCCCGGCGACGCCAAGGGCGACATCATCGGCGTCGTGGTGAACCAGGCCCTGGCCGACACCTGCTGGCCGGGCAAAGATCCGCTCGGCATGATCATCCGCGGCAATAATGCGAAGCCCTGGTTCACGGCGCGCGTCGTCGGCGTGGTCGAAAACGTTCGCCAGTGGGGTCCCGAAACACCGCCGCGGCCCGAGATTTACTGGACGCCGGATCGCGCCTGGGGCGAGGCGGTCTACCTCGTTGTGCGTTCGACCCAGCCGGCCAGCCAGCTCGCGGGCGCGCTGCGCCGCGAGTTGGCGCAACTCGATTCGGATCTGCCACTCTCGCATGTCCGCACCCTGCAGCAGGTGGTCGACGACGCCACCCAAGGCCAGCGGGCGGTCACGGGGCTGGTCGACTTCTTCATGGCGGTGGCCCTCGGGCTGGTCGCCGTCGGGCTCTACGGCACCCTGTCCTACCACGTATTGCAGCGGACGCGGGAGATTGGCGTGCGCATGGCGGTCGGCGCCGGCCGGCGGAACATCGTCGCCATGGTGTTCGGCCAGGGAACCCGCTGGGTGCTGATCGGGGTCGGCATCGGCATCGTTGGGGCTCTGGGCCTGGCCACCCTCCTGCGGGCCATGGTCTACGGCGTGAACCCGCTCAACCCCCTCAC
>JBAIXJ010000476.1:0-2903 GCA_037916645.1 Opitutales bacterium
CCTCAGTCAGGTCGGCGGGCGGGAGATCCTCCTCTACTGCCACTCCGGGTCCCGCTGCGGTTTTGCGGCGCGGATCCTGGGCGCCGAGGGCTTCAAGGTGGCGAATGCCGGCACCCTCAGTGCCTGGAGCCGGGCCGGCCTGCCCATCTGCACGCCGAAGCACCTGCGCTGAATCGCCGCGCCACGCTTTTCCAACCATGAACCACGATCTCATCGACTTTCCGACCGACGTCCTCGAGCCGAGCCAGCGCCTCCCGGTGCTGGTGGACTTCTGGGCCCCGTGGTGCGGCCCGTGCAAGATGCTTGGGCCCGTGCTCGAGAAGCTCGCCGGCGAGGCGGCCGGCCGCTGGACGCTGGTCAAGATCAACACCGACGAGCAGCCGGACCTGGCGGAGCAGTTCGGCATCCGCGGCATTCCCAACGTGAAGCTGTTTCACCACGGGCAGGTGGTCGCGGAGTTTGCCGGCGCCCAGCCGGAGCCGCAGCTGCGCCGCTGGCTGGACGAGCACCTGCCGACGGCGAAGCGCGAAGCGATGGCAACCGCCCGGGAACTGCTGCGCGGCGGCCGGGCGGCCGAGGCGGCGCAACTGCTGCACCCGCTGGCGGAGGCGGAGCCCGATGACGGCGAGCTGGCCACGCTCGCCGCGCGGGCGCTGGTGTTCTCCGCGCCCAACGAGGCCGTGGCGCTCATTGCCGAGCTGGCGCCCGGCAGCCCCTGGACCGACGTCGCCGCCCAGGTGCGCGAATTCGCGCGCCTTTTCGCGATCGCCGACCGGCCGCCGGCGGAGCTGGCGGCCTCGCCCCTGCGTCCGCGCTATCTCGACGGGATCGCCGCCCTGCGCGCCGAGCGCTATGGCGAGGCGCTGGCAGCGTTCATCGCGGTGCTGCAAGAAGATCCGGGCTTTGACGGCGGCCACGCCAAGGCGGCGACCCTCGCCATCTTCAAACACCTGGGCATGCACCACCCGCTCACCGGCGAGCATTTCCGCGCCTACAGCATGGCGGTCAACGTCTGATGGACGCGACGGCGGTTTCCTCGAACGCCGGCGCCGCGGGAGCCGTTGGGCGCGCACCGGAGTCGCCGCGCCCGTTCGACCCCCGGACCCTGTGCGGGGTGCCGGCGGCGGCCGCGCATCCGGCCGCCCGCTGGCTGCTGCCGGCCGGCGCGCTGCTGGCGCTCCTGCCGTGGACGCCGCCGTGGGCGGCGCTGCTGGCCGGAACGGCGCTGGCCCTGACCCTCGGCAATCCCTGCGCGGTCGCCACGACCCGGGCCTCGAAATGGCTGCTGCAGCTGGCGGTCGCCGGGTTGGGCGCGGGAATCAACCTTGCGATCGTGGCGCGGGTGGGGCTGCAGGGGCTGGGCTACACCCTGATCGGCCTGATCGCCACGTTCGCCATCGGCGCCTGGCTCGCCCGGCGGCTGACGGTCGCGCCGCGGGTCGCGGCGCTCGTCTGCTGCGGCACCGGCATCTGCGGCGGAAGCGCCATCGCGGCGGCTGCCCCGGTCATCCAGGCGGAGCCGGGCGAAACGTCGGCGGCCCTGGCGACGGTCTTCCTGCTCAACGCGGTGGCGCTGCTGGTGTTCCCGCTGATCGGAACCTGGGCGGGCCTCGACCCGCACGCCTTCGGGCTGTGGTGCGCCCTGGCCATCCACGACACGAGCTCGGTGACGGGCGCGGCGATGACCCACGGACCGGTGGCGCTGGCGACGGCGACCACGGTCAAACTGGCCCGCGCCCTCTGGATCGTGCCGGTGGCGTTCGGCCTCGGCGTGTGGTTTCGCCGCGGCGGCGGGGGCGGGCGGAGGTCGGCCGCGCGCGTCCCCTGGTTCATCGCCGGGTTCATCGCCCTGTCGGCCCTGTTCACGCTCCTGCCGGCGTGGCATCCTGCGGCCCAGGTGGTGACCGCGGTGGCCAAGGCGCTGCTCACGCTGACCCTGTTCTTCATCGGCGCCGGGCTCGACCGGGCGGCGATGCGGGCGGTCGGCGCGCGCCCGTTCCTGCACGGCCTCCTGCTCTGGATCGCGGTCGGAACCGCGTCGCTTGCCGCGATCGCTGCGGGCTGGGTCCGGTGAACGCCGGGGCTGCCGGGCCGGCGGGCTATTTTGCCGGCCGGCGGGCGAGCAGGCTGGCGCGGCTGAGGTGCTGTTTTTCCAGGCTGCCGCAGACTAGCTCGCAGAGGTCGAAGATCGTCGGGTCGCAGATGGAGTAGAAGACCTGTGCGCCCTCCTTCCGGCGCGCGACGATCCCCCCGTCCGCCAGCGCCTGCAGGTGGCGCGAAACGTTGGTCTGGGTGCCGCCGCTGAGCTCCACCAGGGCCCCGACGTTTTTCTCGCCGTCGAACAGGCCGTGGAGCAGCCGGATCCGCGTCGGATCGGACAGCAGGCCAAAGCGGCGGGCGATCATCACGATCGCTTCAGGGGTCAGCGGGCGCGGCTTATTTGGCATGCCCCATTGAGGCAGGTCGTTGACCCGGATTCAAGAACATGCAGATATGCTCATATCAGACAAGCGGCACGTAAGCCCGGCTGATGGCCGCCCGGGTGGGCGGGCAGCCCGGCGGCGGCGCCGGCCGGAATTCCCAACCATGCATCCGAAAACCACTTCCCTCCGCAACCAGGCGTCGGTCACCGTGGCTCTGGCGGTGCTCCTGGCCGCCCCCGCCCTGCGCGCGACCAACGGCATGGACCTCGAAGGCTACGGTCCCGTCGCCACCGCGATGGGCGGCGCCTCGATGGCCTACGACAACGGCACCGCTGCGGTCATCAACAACCCGGCCACGCTCGGCCTGATGGCGGACCAGGCGCGGCTGGACCTCGCCCTCGGCGTGCTCGGGCCGCACATCACCGCGACCAGCCCGGCGAGTGCGAACAACGTTTTCGGGGTGGCGCCCAACCAGTCGGC
>JBAIXJ010000477.1:0-3258 GCA_037916645.1 Opitutales bacterium
TGCGCATCCGCATCACCGGCTCACGCCTCGAGCCGACCCTGGCCGAGATCGGGCTGTTCAAGCAGGCCTTGCCGCTCGCGCCGGAAATCTCCGACCGTGATCGCGCCGGTTTCATCGCCATCCACCACCCGCACGCCGAACCGATCGTCTATACCCTCGACGGCAGCGAACCAACCGCAGACTCGCCTGTTTACCGCGGTCCGATCCCCCTGCCCGACGGCGGCACCATCAATGCCGCCGTGCTCACAGCTGATCACCGCGTGGGCCTTGTCGCCGGCAAGACGATGGTCGGTGCCGCCGTGACCGGTTGGACGGCACAGGCTGCGCCGTCCGGCGAGGCCGACCAGGCCATCGATGCCGATGCGCATACTCTCTGGGAAACCCATGTCGCCGCCAACGCCGCGCCTGGGGATCGCCCGCGCCTCACGATCGACATGGGTGCGCCGCGCGGCATCTCTGGTTTCGCCTACCTTCCCCGGCAGGATTGGAACTTCCGCGGTGTCGTCGATCGCTACCGGTTCGAGACGAGCCTCGACGGCGTCCGCTGGACCACGCAGGTCGCCGACGGCGAGTTCGGAAACATCAAGAACAATCCCATGCTTCAGGAAGTCACGTTCGCTCCGGTCGAGGCGCGCTACTTCCGTTTCACCCCGCTGCGCGACGTCCAGCAAAGCGGCTGGGCTCACGTCGCCGAAATCACGATCCTGCCCGCGAAATAACGTTATGCGATCCTCTCTGCCCCGTTTGCACCGGTGCTTCCGCGTTCGTGTGTTTCTCGCTTTCGCCGGTGCGGTTGCGGGCGTTCGCGCTCCGGCCGGCGACGTGCCGCGCATCATCCGATCGCTGGACCACGACTGGCGGTTCCACCTCGGCGCGGAGCCGGCGGCGGTCAGACCCGATTGCGACGACTCCGGCTGGCGCCACGTGGACGTGCCGCATGACTATGTCGTCGAAGGCACTTTTCAGCCCACCAATCCTTTCCCGCAGGCGGCCTCCAGTCGCGAACCCGGTTGGTATTCGCTTCACGGCTTCCTGCCCGTGCAGCCGGCGGTGTATCGGAAAACCCTCACCATTCCCGCCGACGCGAGCGGCAAGCGGCTCTGGCTCGAGTTCGACGGCGTCTGCAGCAACAGCCGCTACTGGCTCAACGGGCGCGAGATCGGCCACCAATACAGCGGCTACGCGCGTTCGCGCTTTGATGTCACCGACGCGGCGAATTGCGGCGGAGAAAACATCCTGACCGTCGCCGTCGATCCGCGCTACGACGGCTGGTGGTATGAGGGCGGCGGCATCTACCGCCACGTCCGGCTGGTCATGGTCAACCCTATTCACATCGCACCGGACGGCGTGTTCGTCGCGCCAGCCGTGGCCGATCCGGCCAATGGCACCACGGCCGCCGCCATGGTGACCGCGAGCACCGAACTGACCAACAGTCGTTCCGCAGCCGTGACAGCGACCGTCGCGAGCGAAGTTCTCGACACCGACGGCCGGACCATTGCCCGCGCTTCGTCCTCGCAGGAACTCGCTCCCGGCGCCACCGCAAAGATGGTCCAGGATATTTCGCTGCCGAAAGCGCACCTCTGGTCGCCCGACGATCCCCACCTTTATCGACTGCGCAGCACCGTCCGCGTCGCGGGCGAGGTGGTTGACCAGCTCGTGACCAACTTCGGCGTGCGCCAGGCGAGCTTCGAACCGGAGCGCGGCTTTTCCCTCAACGGCCGGCCGCTGAAGCTCCGCGGCGTCAACCTGCACCAGGACCACGCCGGCGTCGGCGTCGCCGTGCCCGACCGGCTGTTCACATGGCGCCTCGAGCGGCTGAAGGAGGTCGGCTGCAACGCCATCCGCATGTCGCACAATCCCGTCGAGCCTTTCCTCCTCGATGAATGCGACCGCCTGGGTTTTCTCGTCATCGCGGAGAACCGCCATCTCGGTGACACCTACCTCGACCAGACGACGAAGGACGTTCCGGCCGTCGAGCACCGCGATCTCAGCGCCATGGTACGGCGGGACCGCAATCACCCCAGCATCATCCTCTGGTCGCTGTGCAACGAGCAATGGATCCAGGCCTCGCCCGAGGCCGCGGCCATGGTGCGGGCGATGAAAGCGCGCGTGTGCGAACTCGATCCGACCCGGCCCGTCACCACCGCGATGAACGGCGGCTTCGACAGCCCGCAAGGCATGGCGGGCGAGTTGGACGTCATCGGCATCAACTACCACCCCGACGTCTACGACCGCGTCCACCAGCTGTTCCCGCACACGCCCATCATCGCGACGGAGATCGCGAGCGAGGTCGGCACGCGCGGCGTCTACGCGACCGGGCACTGGGACACCTACCAGGGCGACCGTGAACGCGGCTATGTTGCGGCCTACAGCATCAACGCGGGCCCCGGCGGGCAAACGGTGGAGAACGCCTGGCCCCCGGTCGCCACACGGGATTTCATGGGCGGCGGTTTCGTCTGGACGGCTTTCGACTACAAAGGCGAGCCGCGCCCGTTCGAGTGGCCGTGCATCAATTCGCACTACGGCTTCATGGACATCTGCGGATTCCCGAAGGACAGCTACTACTACTACAAGGCCTGGTGGACCGACCAACCGGTGCTGCACCTCTTCCCGCATTGGACCTGGCCGGGCCGCGAGGGCCAGCCGATTGACGTGTGGGTTCACAGCAATTGCGACGAGGTCGAGCTCTTCCTCAACGGACAAAACCTCGGCCGCAAGACGATGAAGCGATATGCGCACCTCGAGTGGTCCGTCCCCTACTCGCCCGGCACGCTGCTCGCCCGCGGCTATCGCCACGGCGAACTCGTTCAAACCGCCCGGATCGAAACCACGGGCGCCCCGGCGAGCCTGATCCTCACACCCGACCGCACGACCATCAAGGCCGGCGGCGAGGACCTCGCCGTCTGCACCGTCTCTGCGCGCGACGCCCAGGGCCGCTTCGTGCCCGTCGCGCAGAACATGATCCGCTTCACCCTCGCCGGCCCCGGCCGGATCATCGGCGTCGGCAACGGCGACCCGAGCTCGCACGAGCCCGACAAGGCCAGCGCGCGCAGCCTGTTCAACGGCCTCGCGCAGGTGATCGTGCAGTCCACCCGCGAACCGGGAGCGATCACGCTGTCCGCGAGCGCTAAAGGGCTCGCCCCGTCGACCGCCAGCATCACGTCGGCCCCGGCCCCCTAGCGCTCCGAGGACGCGCCGGAACTCTCGCCCTGCCCTGCGAACCCACCTCGCGCCGCTGCCATCGCGTGCATCAGGCCG
>JBAIXJ010000478.1:0-6601 GCA_037916645.1 Opitutales bacterium
GGCTCCGCCGCTGTAGTTGACATCGAGGAAGAACCGGTCATCCGGCGAGAGGGCTTGGGCGCTCGAATCGCGGGAGGCGGGCCAGGACTGGATTTCCTTTCCTGTCTCCAGATTCCATTGGAAGAATCGGGCGTTGGAGGTCCGAAATCCCACCAACTCGCGCCCGCTGCGGGTGAAAGCGACCGGGATGACCAGCCCGTCGGCCATCTTGGCGCGCCTGACCAGCTTACCCTTCGCCACGTCCCACACCGCCAGGTCACCATCGTTGGACCCGACGGCAAGCAGGCTGCCGTCCGGGGAAAAACGGCGGCGGAAACCCCGCAGTGCGTCGTCGCCCGTTTTCAGGATCACCGCTTTTTTCTGGAAATCAGGTCCCGACCAGCGCGCCACCTCGCCCTGGCGGTTGAGCGTGAGGATGGACCGGCCGCCGTCGACAAACCGCCAGAAGGAGAAATCCTCCGGCAGCGTGATGTGTTCGCGGTGGGGATGGGGGACCGACGTGTCCCAGAGGGCCACCATCCCATCCTTGCCGCCGCTCACCAGACTCCTGCCGTCAGGCAGCAGGGCCACGCGCCAGACTTCGCTCCGGTGGCCGCGCAGCACGTCGACGCAGGTGCGGCTGGCCAGATCCCAGACGCGGATCGTCTGGTCCGCGCTCGCGGAGGCCAGCCGCGAACCGTCGGGCCAGAAGGCGATCGAGCCCACCCAGGAGCCATGGCCCTCGAGGCGCCCGATCGGCTTCCCCGAGGCGGCATCCCACAGGCGGATGTCCTTCTCCCCGAAACCCGCGGCGGTCGCCAGCGTCCGGCCGTCGGGCGAGAAGGCGAGCGCGGTGAGGAAGTTCTCCCAGTCGGCCGCGCTCCACAGTTCGCGGCCGTCGCGCAGGCTGACCACGATCAGCCGTTCCGGCCGGGCCGCCAGGGAGCCGTAGGCGGCGAGGCTCAGGTCGCCGTTCACGACAAAATCATTCGCAACCCCAAAGGGGATGTGTTTCGAGGGAACGCTGCGCAGCTCGGTGCCGTCGCTGACCCGCCAGAAGGCGATCGTTCCGCCCCCCGCCTGGCTGGCGGCGGTTGACGTCACGAGCGTGCGCCCGTCGCGGGAGAACGCCAGGCCCGCGCAGGCGCCGTTCAACGCCAGCCGGCCGACCTCCCGGGCGGTGGCGGCATTCCAGAGGTGCACGACCCGGTCGGCACCTGTCGCCTCCCGTGAGGCGTAGGCCAGGAGCGGTTCGGCGGGGGAAAAGACGGCGACGATGGACTGCTGGCCCGCCGCGAGGTGGGCCGTCTCCTTTCGCGTCGTGAGGTCCCACACGAAGATCCCGCCGTTGAACCGCAGCCCGGCGGCCAGCCACCGGCCGTCCGGCGAAACGGACAGGGCCGCAATCTCGCTTTCCTTGTCGCCCAGAACCGCCAGCGCGTCGCTGCGGGTTTGCTCCCAGAGGTAGCGCCATTCCCATCCGCGCAGGTCGGATTCTCCCAGCCGGGGCCGCTGGCGGTTGAGCAGATCCTGCGCGCGTCCCAGGTTGCCGCTGTGCAGCTCCTGGAGGGCGACGTTCATGTCGGACGCGTAAGCCCGCTGCCGCGCGCTGGCCTCCGCCTCCTCGGCCCGCGTCTGGGCCTGGAGGGCGCGGTGCAGGTTCCACGAGCCGAAGACCGCGCTGCCGATCGCCACCACGGCGAGGACGGCGCAGCCGGTGGCAATCACCCGGGCCTGCCAGAGGGCGCGCCGGGCCGCGGCCTCCCGGGTCCGGGTGGCCGCCAGCTCGCGCTGGGCCGCCTCGCGCGCCTCGCGTTCGCGGCGCAGGTCGCGGCTTGCCTTGACCACGCCGCACAGGACGTCGTGGGTCAGCTCGACGCGGCGGACGTCGAGGCGCTCCTCGACGCGCAGCAGCCGGCTGTCGATCAGCGCGGCGAGGGCGCCCGGCGCGCCGGCGTCGGCGCAGGCTTTCCGCGCCCGCTCCTCGGCGAGACTTTCGCGATAGCCGGAATCGGTGAGCAACTCGTCTTCGATGAACCGCCGAACCCCGTCCGGCAGGCCGGCCAGCGAGCGTTCGTAGAATTCCCGGAGGATCGTGTCGCGGGAGCCCTCGAGCAGGTCGGTCGAGATCGTCGGCTCGCCCCGCGCCAGGCGGACCTCGTTCAGCTCGCGGCAGACCAGGCTGAGCAGCGAGGGTTCGACCTCCGCGGCGGCCAGGTCCTGCGCGCCGGAGACGAAGCGGACGATCTGACGGGCGACCTCGTCGCTCACCAGGCCGGCGCCGGGCTTGAGCACGGCCTCGAGCGCCGGGCCGCCGGCCATGCGCGTGAGGCGCATGCGGTTCTGCGCCAGCGAGGGCATCAGCTCGCGCAGGCCTTCGAGGTGCGCGAGGTAGTCCTCGCGCAGGGCGATGAGCACGCGGTAGTCGGCGCGGGCGAAATCGAAGCGCAGGGCGGTCTCGTCGCGATCCTCGATCGCGGCGGGGGCGCGGTTTTCCACGAGGTCGGCCAGTTCGCCCAGGAAGGCGCGGGCGCGGGCGCGTCCGGCCTCGTCGGTTTGCGCCAGGGTGAAGATCTCCTCGAACTGGTCGAAGATCAGCAACGGGGTGAGGCGCTGGCCCTGGGCGTCGACCAGGACGTTGTCGCGATGGTGGAAGAACTCCCAGAGCGATTCGCCGGGCGCGGCGGCTCCCGGCTCCGACCAGGTGCCGGCGCTGGCGGCCGCGCGCTGCACTTCGGCCTTGATCTGTTCGCCGGGGGGCGGGGCCTCCGCGGAATGATCCACGCGCACGTGGACCGGGAAGTAACCCTCGGGCCGGAGCTTGGGCCCGAGTCCGGCCTGCAGGATCGAGGTCTTGCCCAGGCCCGATTGCCCGAACAGGACGGTGAGCAGCTTGCGCTGCACGCGCCGCGCCAGCTCCGCGATCTCGTCGTCGCGGCCGTAGAACAGGTCGCGGGTCTCCTCGGTGAACGAGGCCAGCCCCATCCAGGGGTTCCGGGTGTCGATCGCCGGTTCGGGCCGGGGCGGGTTCGCGGTCGCGGTCACGGTCACGGACGGCGGGCGTTGAGCAGGCCCTGCAGGCGGCGCACAAATTCGGGCGTGACCTCTCCCCCCGGCAGCCGGGTCCAGTGGGCGGCCATGAATTCATCGGGCACGAGCGCCCCGGCCTCGGCCGTGTCGTCCACGCACACCGGCAGCAGGAACGCGGCGCTGTGGGCCATGCCGCGCATGCGGTCGACCGCCCAGTGCCACTCCCGCCGGAACCAGCCCTCCACCCGGCGCTGGGTGGTGCCGGAAACGACGGGCAGGAAGAAGCTGCACCGGGCGATGTTGCCCCGGATTTTCCGCATGAAATCGTCGCCGCCGTCCAGTTGCTCGAGGTCGAACCACGCGTTGATGCCGGCGGCGTCGAGGCCGGCCTTGAGCCGCTGCACGGCGCCCAGATCCTCGCGCGCGTAGCTGATGAAGACGGCGTTCTCGGCCATGGTCCGGTCGGGCGGCAGAAACCGCACCGGGCCCTCGGCGGTGGCCAGGGCCGGCCCGCGTCGCGCCATCCAGCGGCGGTGCAGTTCGGCCACGAAGGCTTCGGCGCCGCTGAACACGCGGGTGCGGGCGCTCACCTTGTCGAGGAACTGCACCAGCAACCCGTCGCGGATCGAGTGGTCGTCGGCCAGCACCTCGCCGACTTCGCGCGGGTCGGACAGGCGGCGGCGCTTGGCCATGCGCAGAAAGAAGCGGGTCAGCCAGTCGGAGAAGCTGCCGCCGATGACCAGGAGGTGGTTGTGCTCGAGGGCGTGAAAGAGCTTCTCCGGCGTGAGGTGGTCGCTCTGGAGGGCGCAGACGAATTCCAGCAGGTCCTCATCGGAAATCACGTAGGTGGGCGAGGCGGACAGGCGCCCGAGCAGGTGATAGACGACGGGCCGCTGCAAATCGTCGCGCTCCACCGGCAGGTCCGCCACGCGGTTGGGGGCGTAGGCGATGACGTCGGTGCTGGACCCGCCGGCGAACCGCACCGCGTTGATCGCCTGCTCGAGGAGCGGGTCGAAGGTCGTGGTGACGTAGAGGCTGAAATCGGTGATCGCGGCGAGCTGGCGCAGGGCGGGCGGCGGGGCGAAGTTGGCCTCCCGCATGATCGTGCGCACCCGGGTGTACGCCTCCTCGCGCCGGCCGTGCGCCGCGAGGTAGCTGCACACCACGTCGTTCAGGGCCAGCGGCCGGGGCAGCGGTCCGGCGTCGATGTTGAGGCGGGACGCCAGCTTTTCCGCCAGCCACTCCAGCAGCAGGCGCGGGCCGGAGTCCGTCTCCACGCGCAGGAGCTCGGGGCCGACGATGGGGATGACGCGCTGCTCCTCGATGTAGTTGAGCAGATCCTCCCAGATATCATCACCAAATGGCGCGGTGGAGCACCCGGTCAGCGGGGCGGGCAGGACGGAATTCATGGGCGGGTGGTTGGGGACGGGCAGCAAAGGGCATGCCGGCAAGGACGCAGGCGCCCAATCGGCGGCGTGGCGGCGGTCAGGGAGCCTTAGGTCAATGACCGGCCTGGCGGCGGTTTCTCTCGGGATCCGCCGGGAACGGCGGCGCAAGGCAAAGTCATAGCCATGGGGTAGGGTCTAAAGGGGGGCGGTTACTAAATTCACGCTGCCAAGAACTTCAAATGCCCCGGCGATTCCCTGTTGCCACCGAAGAACCTCCGAATTCGCCCATGCGATTCGCCCCGCCGCCGGGTCTGGCTGGGCTCAAAACAGCGGGGCGTTGTTCTTCGGGTCCTTCAACAGCGCCTCGAACCGCGGGTCGCCCTTCAGGGGTTGGAACGAGGTGAAGCCCCAGATGCCGCGGGCCATGTAGACGTTGGCCCCGAAACCCACCTGCAGCAGGCGGGCGAATTCCGCCAGCGCCTGGTCTTTCTCTCCGACCCGGGCGAGGACCGACGCCCGCACCACCGCGGTGCCCGGACCGTCCAGCGCATCGCGGGATTCCGGCAGAAGATCGACCGCCTTCTGGGCGCACCGCAGCGCGTCGTCCTTCTCCCCGAGCAGCGCGTGCGCCACGGCAAGCGCCGACCAGAGGGTGACGTTGTCGGGCTGCAGTTCCAGCTCGGTCTTCATCGCCGCGAGCGCCTCGGCCGCCCGCGCCCGCGCGGCCGTAGTGTCGCCGGCGTCAGCCAGCGTCAGGCCGGCCGCCACGTCCTGCGACCAATGCGATTCGCCGTAGGAATCGTTGTAGCGCTGTTCCCGGTCCAGACGGATCGCCTCGGCGAAGTCGCCGCGGAGGCGGGCGTTCACCCGGAGGGCGTAATTGAACAGGGCGGCGTTCGCGGCCGGGAAGGACCGGCGGGCAAAAGCGTCGAGCCCGGCGGTGTCCCCGCGGGCCAGAAACGATGTGAGGTCCAGGTACCACACCGGATTGAATTCCTGCGGAAATGCCTGCACGAGGTGCCGGGCCAGCGCCTCCGCCTCGTCATTGCGCCGCGTGGCCCCGAGAAACTGGAGAAATTGCAGCCCGTAGTTCAGGTTGGAGGGGTCGAGCTGGATGGCGCGGCGGAAATTCTCAAGGGAGTCGGCCCACCGGCCCTGGCGGCGCTGGATGAGCGCGAGCGAGTAGAACATCACCGGATCGTTGGGGCGCAGTTGCGCCAGGCGGAGGTATTGCTCGGTGGCGCGGGCGTAGTCGCGGTACCCGTAATAATAGTAGTCGCCGGCTCCCTCCATGACGGCGGGATCGTCCGGGGCCAGGCGCAGCGCCGTGTCAACAGCCTCCTTCGCCTTCGCCAGCCGGGCCGGGGTGTGATCGGTGTCGTTGAAGTACGCGTACGCCTCCAGCGCGGCGAGGTCGGCCCAGGCGGCGGCGAAATTGGGGTCGAGTTCCACCGCGCTGCGGAGCAGCGGCTCGATCTTGTCGAAGGAGTTGACGCCGGTATTCCGGAAGTGCCGGGCCCGGAGATAGAGGTCGTAGGCCGCGGGATTGTCCGTTGGCCGGCGCTGCAACAGGCTCTTCTCCTCCGGCGAAAGCGCGGTCTGCAGCGCGACGGCGATCGCCTGGGCCAGCTCCGACTGGATGGCGAAGAGATCCGTCACGTCGCGGTCGTAGGCCTTCGCCCAGAGGTGTTCGTCGGTGGCGGCGTTGATCAGCTGGCCGGTGACGCGCACCTTGCTGCCCGCCCGCTGGACGCTGCCCTCGAGGATCCATTTCACGCCGAGTTCCTGTGCGATCTGCCGGATGGGCTTCGTCGTGTTGCGGTATTGCTCGACCGAGGTGCGGGAGACGACGCGCAGCTCGCGGATGTTGGCGAGGTTGGTCAGGATGTCCTCCTGCACGCCGTCGCAGAAGAATGCGTTGCCTTGGTCCGCGCTCATGTTCTCGAACGGCAGAACCGCAATCGATTTGGCATCGGCCAGATCGACCGGTTTGGAGTCTTGAGTTTCGGGTCTTGGGTTGGCCGGCGGCACGGGCCGGTGCGTGCTGAACATGGCGACCGCCGCGCCGACCACGATCACCACCAGCACCCCCCAAACCCAGCCGGGCAGGCCGGGCCGCTTCGCCGGCGCTGCGACTTCTGACCGCTGTCCTCTGACCTCTGACCTCTGAATCGCCGGCTTCTGCGGCGCGTCCAGCAGCCGCT
>JBAIXJ010000479.1:0-2828 GCA_037916645.1 Opitutales bacterium
GGGCCGCGCTCGTCGCCGTGCCCAACGTGGTGGGCAAGTCCGTCATGGAGGCCAGGACGACGCTGACCCAGGGCGGGCCGCGGGGCGGCCCGGCGAACGGACAGTTCACGGTCGAGGTCGGGCCCGCGGTGGCGACGACGGACATGCACAAGGACGGTCTGGTGGCGGAACAGCATCCGGCCGCCGAGGAACAGGCGCCCATGCGGTCCGTGGTCACGATCAACCCGTGGGCCAGCCAGGCCCATGTGCCCAACATGGTGGGGAGAAACCTCGGCGACGCCAAGCGGATGCTCGAGGGCGGGCCCACCGGGCATGACCCGCGCTTCGTGGTGGCGGTCGGAACCGCGCTGCCGACAACGGATCCGCGCCAGGACGGCATGGTGGCGCAACAGAATCCGGCTGCCGGCGCCCAGGCGTTGCAGCATTCGACGGTCACCCTGATTCCGTGGGTCGAGACGGTCCCGGTGCCCAAGCTGGTCGGCATGAAGGTCGACGCGGCCCAGGCGGAGCTCAAGCAGAGCGGCGCCGCCACCGGACGCCGGCCCGGCGGAGACTTCACATCGGAGGTCGCGGCCGGCAAACCGACCCCGGACCGCGGCAAGGATCTGACGGTGGCCGAGCAGAGCCCAGCGGCCGGCGAGCTGGCGCCGCGCGGATCCAAAGTCACGCTCGTGCCGTGGGCCGCGTTGTACCGCGTGCCCAACCTGGTCGGGGGGCGTCTGAACCGAACCGGCACCGTCCCGGCCCCGGGCGAGGCGTCCGGCCGGGGCCAGGACGCGTTCCTGGTCAAGACCGGCGAGACCCGCCCGACGGCGGACGCGGCCAAGGACCAGGTGGTGATCGCGCAGGATCCGGCCGCCGGCACCCAGGCCCCGCGCGGCACCATCATCGTTGTGACGGTGTACGCGCTCCAGACGCAGTAGGCCCGATCAGCGATGTGATCTCACGCAAAGCCGCGAAGCCGCAGAACCCAGAGGCGCGGCTCTGGTGACCAGCTGAGCGCATCTACTCCGTTATCTCCGCGGCCTCCTGTGAAAATAGGTTCGTTTGGCGGGGTTCGGCCCTTCGACTTCGCTCAGGACAGGCGACCCCGCCCTACAACGGCGGGTTTGGCCATCCCATCCGTGTAGATCCGTGTCATCCGTGGTGGAGAGGGATTCGCCATCCGGAATCATCTTGACCCTCGCCGCCCGGAGGGGCATCGACCAAAGATTCCCATGCGCGCCCCGAACACCATCCTCTGCTCCCAATGGAGCCATGCGGGCGCCATGTTTGATCGCGATCTCGCGACCATTTGCGTCAACCCCGGCTACCGCCGCACCCGCTGATCGGCCTGCAGGACCACCAACCCAAGACTTCCTCCCCCCTTGACCCTGCCTGCCGATCGGCAAGCAGGGTTTTTTCATGTCCCCCGCCCCCACCAGCCTGTTCACGAGTCTCCGCGCGCTGCCGCGCGGGGCGTGGATGCTATTCTTCGGGACGTTCCTGAACAAGGTCGGCACGTTCGTGGTGCCGTTCCTGACGCTGTACCTGACGCGGCAGGGCTACTCGCTGGCCGAAGCCGGCGTGGCGCTCGGCGCGTACGGCGCGGGCAACTTCCTGGCGGGGCTGGTGGGCGGCCACCTGGCCGACCACCTCGGGCGGCGGTCGACGATCGTGCTCTCGATGTTCTCCGGCGCGGCGGCGCTCCTGGCGCTGTCGCAGGCGCGCGCCTACCCGCTGATCGTGGCGCTGGCGGCGCTCGCCGGCCTCACCGCCGAGATGTACCGTCCGGCGAGCAGCGCGCTGCTGGCCGACCTGGTGCCGCCGGGCCAGCGGGTGACGGCGTTTTCCGCGCTGCGGGTGGCGTTCAACGCCGGCTGGGCGTGCGGGCCGGCGCTGGCCGGCTTCATCGCGGAAAAAGGCTGGGTCTGGCTGTTCGCCGGGGACGCCTTCACGTCGGTGCTCTATGGTATCGTGGCGCTGGTGGCGCTGCCCGGCGGCGGCCATCCGCCGGCCGGCCGCGAGGGCTGGGCCGGGGTGGCCCGGTTGATGTGGGGCGACCGCCGGCTGCTGCGGATGCTGGCGGGCACGTTCGCGATCTCGCTGATCTTCATGCAGCAGAGCTCGACCTTCGGGCTGCACGTCACCGGCCTTGGCCTGCCGGCGTCGGTGTACGGTTTGGTGCTGTCGCTCAACGGCGCGATCATCGTCTGCTGCGAGCTGCCGCTGACGACGGTCACCCGGCGGTTTCCCGCGCGGCGGGTGATCGCCCTGGGGTATGTGGTGATCGGGACGGCGTTCGCGCTCAACGGGCTGGCGCACACCGTGCCGGCGCTGGTGGCGTGCATGGTCCTGTTCACGCTCGGCGAGATGTGCGCGATGCCGGTGGCCTCGGCCTACATCGCCGACCTGGCGCCGGCCGCGATGCGCGGCCGGTACATGGGCGTCTATGGCATGACCTTCACGCTGGCGATCATCGTGGGCCCCGTGTCCGGCCTGACGCTGCTCCATGCCGGCTCGGGCGCCCTCTGGCTGGCGTCGGCCGCGCTCGGCCTCGTCGCCTCCGGCCTGATTCTGAGCTCCGGCCGCCCCGTCGCCGCCCGGGCGCACGCGGTGCAGACGGAGGGTTAGGACGCAAGGGCGGCCAAACCCCAAGTTCCAGGCTCCAAAACCCAAGAGAACTTGAACGACAGGCTTCTTTCTCACCGGAGCGCGCCCACTCTGCTTCCTCTGTGTGCTCCTGTGAGAAAAGACCCGTCAATCATCGGTGATCGGGCCTACGTCGTCCCTCGATCGATGATCCGCTGCCCCGTGTGATCGACGAGGGCGCGGTAGCCGTGCGAATC
>JBAIXJ010000480.1:0-2539 GCA_037916645.1 Opitutales bacterium
TGCGCTCCAGGGCTGCGTCCGTCCCTTCGGTGCGCTGACCCTGTCGGGATCGGTCCTGTTCGGCACGACCCTCGGCTACCCTGATCCTTCCATCTTTGGCCAGGGGAGCGGAATCTTTCGGATCAACTCGGATGGCACGGACCTCACCACACTCTACAGCCCCGGCGTGCCCCGGGTGATTCTGCAGGGCTCGGTGGTCCAGTCCGGCTCGGTTCTTTACGGCCGGACGGCGGGTCCGACGAACAACACGGTGTTCCAGATCAATACCGATGGGACCGGTTTTGCGGTGCTGCAGACCCTTCCCGCGTACGTCGTCGCGCCGGGGATCCCGTATCCGACGCGGTGTTCGCTGACCCTGTCCGGGTCGGCCCTCTACGGCATGACCACGTTCGATGGACCATACCGAGCCGGCACGATCTTCCGGGTGCTCCTCGACGCGGCGTGGGTGACCTCGCAGCCCGCCAGCCAGACGGTGGCGATCGGCGCCAATGCCGCGTTTTCCGTCGGCGCGAGCGGCCCGCCGCCGCTGGCTTACCGCTGGCAGCGGGTGGCCGCCAACTCCAACGTCTGGGCCGACCTGAGCGACGGCGGGGCCTACAGCGGCACCGGCACCGCCACGCTGACCGTCACCGGGGCGTCGGCCGCGATGAACGGGGACGCCTTCCGATGCGTGGTCACCAACAGCAGCGGCTACGACGAGTCAGCGGCCGCGTATCTGATCGTCCCCACGCCCTTGGCCGTGAGCACCCTGGCGGGGCAGGGCGGGCACAGCGGCGCCAGCGACGGCGCGGGCAGCGCGGCTCAATTTTCCGGTCCGACCGACGTGGCGGTCGACAGCGCCGGCAATGTCTACGTCGCGGACACCGACAACCACACGATCCGCAAGGTGACGCCGGCCGGCGTGGTTTCGACGGTGGCGGGTTATCCAGGGACGAGCGGCAGCGCGGATGGCGCGGCCGCCTCCGCCCGATTCAACCGGCCCTCGGGCGTCGCGCTGGACGAAGCCGGCAACCTCTATGTCGCCGACACGAACAATGACACGGTGCGCAAGATCACGCCGGCGGGGGTGGTGAGCACGCTGGCGGGCGCGGCGGGCTTGAGCGGAAGCGTGGACGGCCCGGGGACGGCCGCGCGCTTCAACGGGCCCTCCGGCATCGTGTCCGATAGCGGCGGCACCCTCTACGTCGCGGACACGCTGAACCACACGCTCCGGCGAATTACAGCGGCCGGCGTGGTTTCGACGCTGGCCGGAGCCGCCGGCGTCAGCGGCAGCACGGACGGGATCGGAAGCGCGGCGACGTTCTTCGGTCCGCAGGGCCTGGCGCTGGGCGGCGGCGGCACGCTTTGGGTGGCCGACACGAACAACAGCACCATCCGCCAGGTCAGCCTCGCGACCGGCTCGGTCAGCACCTTGTCCGGATCCGCCGGCGTGACCGGCAGCGCGGACGGTCCCTCGTTCCTGGCGCGGTTCTCGTACCCCAGCGGACTGGCGTTCGGGGGCGGCAAGCTCTACGTGGCCGACACCGACAACCACACGGTGCGGGTGCTCACGCTGGTCGAACAGGGCGAGGTCACGACGATCGCCGGGCAGGCCGGGGTGCCGGGCAGCGCCGATGGCATCGGCGACGCCGCGCGGTTCAACCATCCCACCGGCATTGCGGTCGACGGCAATGGCCGGGTCCACGTGGCGGACACGGACAATCACACGATCCGGGCGGGCGCTGTCGTCGGCGCACCCACGATCAGCGTGCAACCGCAGAGCCAGACGGCGGCCGCGGGCGGCTCGATGCAGTTCTCGGTCACGGCGTCGGGCCAGCCGGCGCCGACGTACCAGTGGTACTTCAACGGATACGCGCTCACCGGCGCCACGAATAGCACCTACAGTCTGTCGAACGTGCAATCGGACAGCGCCGGCAATTACACCGTCACCGTTTCGAACAGCGCGGGGAGCGTGACCAGCAGCCCGGCGACCCTGACCGTCAGCGCGTCGACTCCCCCGCTCTCCGGAGGCGGGGGCGGCGGCGGGGCGATGGGCCCCTGGTTTGCCGGAGCGTTGGTCCTGCTGGGCGCGGTGCGGTATGCCGGAGCGAAAACGAAACGCGTCCGACCCTGGCCCCGGCAGGCATTTCCGTGGTGAGGATGGCGCTTGGCAGCGACGGGATCCGGCTCGTCGGTAGGCCCCGCGCGGCGGTGACAATCACGGAATCGGCGCAGGACGATCTCGACGGCCGCCGCTCCAGCTCCGATCAGTTGTTTGCATCGTTGCGCCAAAGGACAGCCTAAGATTTGTTTGCCGTGCACGTCTGAGAGTGGTGACACCTGCACCCATGCACGGAGCGGTCCGGCGTATCATCAGTGGCTCTGCGTTCGGCTTGGTGGCTGCCGCGTCGTTGGCAGTCCACGCTGCTCCGAAACCCGATGAACAGCCGCCGGGGTGGTCGGTGGTGACCGCCCCCGTCGACCCGGCTCTCGCCCGCTTGTCGGATGATCAGCTCGTCGATCGGCTCCAGGAAGCCAGACCGGCCGGGGCGGTCTGGGG
>JBAIXJ010000481.1:0-2004 GCA_037916645.1 Opitutales bacterium
CGCCGGCCGGCCGTTTCTCTCTTGTGTCGGAACCTTCCTGAATGTTTAAGCTGGAATGGATCCCTCCACCCCATGGAAACCCTGATCTACGCCATCTGCCTGGCGGTCGGATTGCTGTTCACCATCATCAGTGCGGTTGCGGGCCACTTTTTCGGAGGGGACACCGACGCCCACGTGGATATCGGCACCGGGGGCCACGCGGAGGCGGGCTTCGATCACTCCGGCATGCCCGGGATCTCGTTCTTCAGCCCCACGGTCCTCGCCTCTTTCGTGACGGCCTTCGGCGCCTTCGGCCTTATCTTCACCCGGATCCCCGCCACCAACAACGTGTGGGCGAGCGCGCCGCTTGCGGCCCTCGGCGGCGGCATCGTGGCGTGGCTCGTGTTCCTGCTGTTCAACGCGATGTTCAGCCGGACCCAGAGCTCCAGTGAGTCGCAGGTGGCGTCCCTGGTCGGCCAGACCGCCTCCGTGATCACGCCCATTCCGGCCGCCGGCGTCGGTGAGATCGCCTACGTCCAGGGCGGCACGCGGTACACGGCCCCGGCGCGCGAAGAAGGCGGCAAGGCCGTCGGCCCGGGACAGCCGGTCAAGATCAGCCGCGTGGTCGGCACCCAGTTCTACGTGCGCTCGATCACCTGAGGCGCGCGCCGGTTTCTCCACTTCAACCCATGAATACTCCCGTCCTGTTCGCCGCAGGCGACGTGCCGTGGTTCAGCCTGATCACGGGCGTCGTCGCCATCCTCCTCGTCGTCTTCATCTTCGGCGGCATCTGGGCCAGCCGGTACATGAAGGTCGGCCCGAACCAGGTGCTCGTCATCTCCGGCCGCAAGCGCAAGATGGTCGATCCGGACGGCAAGGCGCGCGAGGTCGGCTTCCGGATCGTCAAGGGCGGCGGCGTCTTCGTGTGGCCGGTCTTCGAGAAGGTCGACCTGCTGTCGCTCGAACTCCTCACCATCGACGTCCAGACGCCCGAGGTCTACACCAGCAAGGGCGTGCCGGTGAAGGTCGACGGCGTCGCCCAGATCAAGGTCAAGGGAGACGACATCTCCATCGCCACCGCCTCGGAGCAGTTCCTGGGCAAGACCACGGACGAGATCCGCAACATCGCGACCCAGACGCTGGAGGGCCACCTCCGCGCGATCCTCGGCACGATGACCGTGGAGGAGATCTACCAGAACCGCGACGCCTTCGCGTCCAAGGTCCAGGAGGTTGCGGCGGGCGACATGGCGAACATGGGTCTGGGCATTGTCAGCTTCACCATCCGCGACATCCGCGACAGCCAGGGCTACCTCGACGCCCTCGGCAAGCCGCGCATCGCCCAGGTCAAGCGCGACGCCCAGATCGCGCAGGCGGAGGCGGACCGCGACGCGATGATCAAATCGGCGCAGGCGACGCAGGCGGGGCAGGAGGCAAAGTTCCTGGCCGACACGAAGATCGCCGAGGCGCAGCGCGACTACCAGTCGAACGTCGCCCAGTACCAGGCGGCGGTGAACCAGAAGAAGGCCGAGGCCGATCTCGCCTACGACCTGCAGAAGTTCAAGACCGAGCAGTTCGTCAAAGCCGAGGAGGTCCAGGTCCAGATCATCGAGAAGCAGAAGCAGATCGAGCTCCAGCAGCAGGAAATCCTGCGCAAACAGCGCGAACTTGAGGCCAACGTCCAGAAGCCCGCCGACGCCGAACGCTACAAGGTCGAGACGCTCGCCAACGCCCGGAAATTCCAGCTCGAGACCGAGGCCGCGGGCACCGCCTCCGCCGCCAAGGCGACGGGTTTCGCCAACGCCGATGTCGCCAAGGCGACCGGTCTGGCCGAGGCCGACGCCAACAAGGCCCGCGGTCTGGCGGAGGCGGCCATCATCGAGGCCCAGGGCCGGGCCCAGGCCGAGGCCATGCGGCAGAAGGCCGAGTCGTTCAAGCAGTACAACGAGGCCGCGGTGATCGAGATGATCGTGCGCGCGCTGCCCGACCTCGCCGGCCGGATCAGCGAGCCGCTCGGCAAGACCGAGA
>JBAIXJ010000482.1:0-14837 GCA_037916645.1 Opitutales bacterium
CGGCCGTAGAGGCTGCCGTCGAACCAGTATTCGTTCCAATAGGTTTGACCGTTCTCGACGTGGACCCGGTAGGACACCGTTTCGCGCCGGCCATCCGGAAACTGCAGCACGAGCGTGCCCTGCTCGCGGGTGCCACGCGCCGTCCACCGACCGCGGTTCCGATCCTGGCGGGCGAGGCCCCAGTCGGTCGTGCCGCCCGAACCGGGAGCCGCCGAGTAGCTCGCTTCGTAGTCGCCGGTGAACGTCCCGTCGGCCATGAGCGTATAGCTGGTCTGGGTGTTGGCGGTCATCGTGACCCAGGTCCCGACGAAATGCTGCGCCGTCCCGGAAGCCGGTGTCATCCCGGCCGCCGGCCCGGCCACGAAGCGCATTCCGGCGGCGAGCTTCTCCGCGGCGTCGGCCAGCTGCCGCGTGTATGCCTGGGGCGTGGCGACTGCGACGAAATACGCACCGCCGCCTTGGGGCGAAAACGCTCCGACGCCCCGGGCGCGGACTTGCTGGCCCTGCCAGAATCCCTGGTAGTCGGCGGCGATCGCGTTGGCTCCGATGCTTTGCGGCTTTCCCGTCAATGTGAGCCGCCCGTTTTCGTCGGCCAGCCCCTCCATCATCTGCTGCTGCACCTCCTCCCTGCTCGAAGCCGCGTGGAGGAATACGAATATCGCCCCGGCGATCGAATCGTGACCGAGCAACGCCCCGTTGGCATCGTACTGGATCTTCCACCCGGCCGGCAGGCGCAGCCGGAAGCCCCAGCTCGGGTCCCCTGCCTCTTCACCCGACGGGTCCACCCCGGGCGGTCCTCGTCCGGGTGACCGCTGGGCGTGGGCAGCCGGCGCCCGCGGTCCCACCGCGCCACCCGCCTGGCGCGAGAAAATCAGCGATCGGGCCCGGCCGTAGTCGGGCAGGTTGTTGGCGTCCGGTTCAATCAGGGCGAGGAGCAATTGGGTGCCCTGCATCTGGGCCTCGAAGAAGACCTTGTTCTGCCCGTCGGCGCAGACGCCCGTGGCAACGTCGTCCTGCATCTCCCCTTGGAGCTGAAACCGCGTTCCCGCCGTGCTGGCCAGCGTGCCCGTGACGCGCCCACTCGCTTCCTGCCGGAGGTCGAGGGTCAAGCGCACGCCCTGGTCCTCCAGCAGGTAGGTTCCTGTGAAGCCCGTCCCTCCCGGCAGACCGGAATCGGCCGCAGCCGTCGGGGCTCCGGCAAGGGCGTCGGCCCGGCGCTCCGCCGGCGGCACTTCTTCGGGCGCGTCCGTCGTTGCCCCCGCGACCGAGAACGTGGTCACGGAGGCCAGTTTCCCGTCGACGTGGACATTCAGCTTGTAGTTGCCGGGCGGCCAGCCCTTGAGCGGACGGGAGAGTGAGAAATGAATGGTGGCTTCGCCGGGCTTGGCGACCACTTCGGATCCATCGATCTCACGGTTGGGCGTGGCGGTCGCGTCCACCGAAACCCACGTTCCCCTGATGCGCGATCCGGACTTCAATCCTTCGACGGCGACAAGCGCGTGGATGGCAGGGGCATCAGCGGCGAACTGCCTGCAGATGTTGATTGGGACGAGGTCCGGCAACGCGACCTCCTCACACAGCGTCACAGAAGCCACCCGGGCGGCATTAAGCGACGCGGGTACCATGAGCAGCGGCACGATCCAGCGGAGAACAAGGAGACGGGGTTTCATAGGCATGCCTCCGTTTCACACTGACGGGAAACTCGATCCGGCGCGGTCAGGGACCTGGGGTGAACTGGTGACCGAACGCACCATTTGCACCCGAGGCGTGGGTTGGTCTGGAAGCCGTCAGGATAGGCGGTTCGCGAAAGGCTGTCCACCCTCGAGGGAGGGACAGTGCCCCGCCTTCCGGGGAGGGATCCGGACTGGAATGAGCGATCCCGCCGCCAGCGGGCACCTGAAAGACTCCCGCAGGTTGCCCACTGGAGGGCGCTGCACACGCGGTGGTGGTCGGAATCCTTCCGGCGAGGCGCCAGTGGTCGGGATTCAGCGTGGGTCACCCGGCCGTCGGCGCCCCCCGGCTCTGATGCCCTGCGGATCTACGACCGCCGCTTGAAATGGGGTTGCGCCCGCCAGGTCCACTCGCGCCGTGAGGGACAGTTCCAGAAAGCCGGCAACGCCGCCACATATTCCGACGGAACCACAGCGTCGGACGACTGGATCGATCCGGATACCGTATCCTCGGCCAGCGACGGCCTCTCGGCCGCTGTGGCATCAAAGCGGGTGATCGGGCGATCCTCTCTGCCAAGGAATCCGCAGCCCGACAACTCGAGCACGACCACGCAGCCCGAAACCGAAACCAGCGGCATTTTCATCGACAGGCCTCCGGTCACCATAAACCACCAACTTTCCGAAAGCGCGAGGGAATTCCGGCGCAGCCGGCACCGGTGCAAGGCGCTCGCCCAAATGCAATCGAATCACACCAGTCGTCCAGTACGCCGTTAGAAAAAGGTCAATCGCAACGGGTTAGGCCATGCGTTCTTGTCGTGTCGAAGGGAATCCCCGATATCCTCCGCGGCCCGGATTTACCATGATCTACTTCCGCGAACTCAGGGACGCGATCAAACGCAAACATGGTTGCGACGCCATCCGCCTGCGGACGGCTCAGGTCACGGAGGTCGCGCAAGGCGATGCGATCTGGGAGGGTGCCGTCGAGGTCTTTGCCCTCGTGGGTCACGCCAACGCCAGGCACTGCTACGCGTGGGGCCACCCGCGCGAGGACGGCACCGGTGGTCTCGACGTCGTGACGATTCTGGAGGTCCCGCCGGTGTTGTCGCCGGAATCCGCGGTCAGAGCCGCGATTGCCCACCGGTTGATCAAAATCAACGGCTGTCTGGCCGTGGCTTGACCGAGCCATGGCCTCCTCTCTTCGCGTGGCGCTGTCCTGGGACACAGCGCCGAGCCGGGTGTACGGACGCCAGGAGGTTTCCTGGCGTGCCGGCGAAAAGAATGCGCCGACGGCCGGCGGGGCCGGCAGAGCGCCGGATATTATCCCGCAATTCCCTTTCTGCGGCGGAGCTAATTTGTTCCTTCGCCCACCCCGAACGAATTGACCTGCCCGCCTGACGGTCACTAACGGTTAACGCGCCCGCCATGTTCAGCAAAGAACCGCACGTCCTCCGCGCCCTGATGGAGCAGATCGAGCGCCCCGCCTACTTCGTCGACCGGACCGGCAAGGTCCTCTTCGCGAACACGGCGGCCAAGGCCGAGGGTCCGCTCGTTTGCCCTCCGGTTGACCGCATCACCATGCGGATTCCGCACCAGGACGGCGAGATGCTGATCGCGCAGCCGAGCGTTCCCTTCCCGCTCTTTGCCCTGAAGAACGTCGTCCTCGGGTTCGCCGACGGCGTCATCGTCTGCGAGGACACCACCACGCCGGGCGGGGTCCATCTTCCCATGGTCTTCGCCAATCCGGCGATGACCCGCATCACCGGCTATGAACTCAACGAGCTCCTGGGCCACAGCCCCAAGATGTTCCAAGGCCCCCGCACCGCCCCGGCCGTGCGGGAGCTCATCGCGCGGAAGATGAACGCGGGCGAGGGCTTTCAGGTCGAGGTCGTCAACTATCGCAAGAACGGCGAGGAATACGTCGCCGACGTCTCCCTCTTCCCGTTGTGCCTGACCGGAGGCATGACGACCCACTGGGCGGCCATCCACCGCGACGTCACCCACATGCGCGCCCAGGAGCGCATGTTTCACGAGTCACAACGCCTCGAGTCCATGGGCGTACTCGCCGAAGGGATCGCGCACGACTTCAACAATCTCCTCACCACCATTCTGGGCAACGCGATGCTCCTCGACTACAGCGTGGCGGACGAGGAAGGACGGCAGCTTCTGCGTGCCATCACCGCGGCGGGTTCCCGCGCCGCCGAGTTGTGCCGCGAGCTGATGGCCTATTCGGGCCGCGACGAGCTCCCCATGCAGCTCGTCAACCTCTCCGCGCTCATGGAGGAGACGCTGCGCCTGCTCCAGTTCTCGGTGTCCATCAAGGCCGCGATCAAGACCGAACTGCCCGCCACCCTCCCCGCCGTCCGCGTGGACCCCGTCCAGATCCGCCAGGTGGTCATGAACCTGGTCACGAACGCCTCCGACGCGCTCAACGGCCGGGGCGGAACGATCACCTTGCGCACGGCGCTGACCCATCTCGATCGTCCCCTGTGCGGCTGCCGGCTCAGCGGCCAGGTGCCCGCCGGCGACTGGGTCGAGCTGTCCGTGGCGGACACCGGTTGCGGCATGTCGCTCGAAACCCAGCAGCACCTGTTCGAGCCGTTCTTCACGACCAAAAAGGAGGGCCACGGCCTGGGCATGTCCGCCGTGCTCGGCATCGTCCGGCGGCACAACGGACACATCACCTGCGAATCCGCGCTCGAGCACGGCACCACGTTCCGCGTGTTTCTGGCGCCCTCCCGCGAGGCCGTGGAAACCCCGGCTGCCGCCGCCGACGCGGGCCTGGACCCGCCGCCGGCGGGATCCGGGATCGCCCTGATTGTCGACGACAAGGACGAGGTCCGGGACACGCTCTCCGCGATGCTCGAACGTGAAGGCTACCGGGTCGTCAGCGCTACCAACGGCTCCGATGCGCTGACGCTTTTCAACCACCAGCACCACGACCTGAGCCTGGTGCTCATCGATTATTCGATGCCTGAGATGGACGGCCTCGAGGCGGTCGCGTTGATGCGCAAGGTCGCCACCGTTCCGACGGTGGTGATCACGGGGCTGGATCCGAAGAAGATCGCGCCGCCCGTGGACGCGTCGGTCGGAGCGCCGCTGGCCTATCTCGCCAAGCCGTTCTCCGCGGCCGATCTGCGCCGCGCGATCAAGTCGATGGCGTCCGCCTAGCCGGGGGAACTCAACGTCCTCCAGAGGCCGGCCCGCCGGCTGTTCTGGAGCGGCGACGCCCTCGTCGCCGGCCCCAAGCCGAGTACGCGCTGGGGGCGTCGCGTCCCCATGAAATGCCCCGGCTGGGTTCCGTCACCGGTTCGTGGTCGACCGAAGACCGGCGGGGGCCGGAGGCGGCGGGATTCACTTCCGCGGGTTCGCCTCGCGGAAAAAGTCGTTCGTGGCCACGTCCGGAGTCGGGACCTGCGGGATCGTCAGCGGGGCGCCGTGCCGGCCGTTGCCGTTGTGCCCCGGGATCACCGGGCTCATGATCGCAGGCGCCGGCTCCGCGGGGCCGGGCCCGGCCCCCGGCGCGGCGCCGCCGCCCTGCACCATGGTCATGAGATCGCCGACCGCCTTGCGGACGGTCTCGGCCTGCGCCCGCAGTTGCTCGGACGCGGCGGAGGTTTCCTCGGCCAGGGAAGCGTTGCTCTGGGTGACCTTGTCCATATGGCTCACCGCATTGTTGATCTGGGCGATGCCCAGGCTCTGCTCATGGGAGGCCTGCGCGATGTTCCCGATCATGTCGTCCAGGCGGCGGGCCTTGCCGACGAGCGCCGCCAGGTTCTCGGCCATCTTTTCGCTGATGCGCACGCCCTGCTCGCTCTTGGCGGCGGAGTCCGAGATTTTCGCCGCAGTCTCCCGGGCCGCCTCGGCGCTGCGCTGGGCGAGGTTGCGCACCTCCTCGGCGACGACGGCAAAGCCGAGGCCGGCCTCGCCCGCCCGCGCCGCCTCCACCGCGGCGTTGAGCGCCAGGATGTTGGTCTGAAAGGCGATCTCGTCGATGGTCTTGATGATCTTGGAAATCTCTCCGCTCGACTCCCGGATGGCGTTCATCGCATTGCGCATCGTCTCCATGTCCCGCGCCCCGGCGTCCGCCGTCTGCCGCGCCTCGTCAGCCAGGATCTTCGCCTGCTGCGCGGCCTCGGCATTGCGCTTGGTCATGCCCGCCATCTCCTCCAGGGAGGAACTGGTCTCCTCGATCGACGCCGCCTGCTGGCTGGCGCCGTCCGCCATGCCCTGGCTGGCCTTCAGCACCTGGTCGGCGGCCGACTTCGTCTGGTCGCTCTCATGCGACAGCGCCGTGGCGACCGTGGTGATGGGCCCGGTGACCCGCCCGGTGATGACCACGCCGCAGATGAGGCTGGCGATGACGCCGAGCGCGCTCACGGTCATCACGATCCATTTGGATCCGCTCTGGCCCCGCAACGTCTGGCTCTCGATGGAGGACTGGCGGGATTTCATCGCCGCCTGCGCCCGGCCGATCGCGGCCGTGAATTCCGGGGCGAGGCGGTCGAGCTGCCCGGTGACGATCTGCTGCCGCGCGGTGTTGGCCACGATCACCTTGTCGATGGCGTCCCCATAGGCCTTGGCTTCCGTCTGGAGCTGGTTCAGGAGGGCGGTCTTCTCCGCGTTCGCCAGGCTGGCGTCGAGCTTCTCCATCTCCTTCTGGTCCTGGTCGATCTTCTGGATCTGGCTGACCATCGCCGCCAGCGCCTCGCGGGCCTGGTCGCCGTTGGCCTTCTCGCCGCTGAGCAGGAAGGCGTTGACGGCGCTCGTCGCGCTGAAGACGTTCTGCAGGGCGGTGGAAATCTGGAAGGAGGCGTTCATGTCCCCGGTCGTCCGGGCGCCGGCCAGCAGTTTCTGCAGGCCGCTCGTGAGGGCGCTGCCCGTGGGCGCCAGCTCGTTGGCCTCGAGGTTGTCGCACCGCCGGCGGTTTTCCACCACCTGATGAAAGGCGGTGTCATACTTGGCGACCGAGTCCTTCACCGAGGCGAGGAGCGGCGCGAGTTCGGGATCGGTGATCAGCTTCTGGGTCAGCTCCAGCTGACGGTCGGCCTCGGTCTTGTATTTCTCGTAGGCGTCGACCGCCGTGGCGGAGCCGCTGAGCAGGAATTCGTTCACCGACATGCGCACGCGCAGCATGGTGGCCTCGAAGGCGCTGGCGGAACCGGCTTCCTGCGACGTCGCCGAGTACTGGCCGAGCTGCCGGACGGCGAGCCCGATGACCACGAGGGTGCCGATGCTGACCCCGGCAAACAGGATCAGAACGACGGAGAACCCGAACTTGATTTTTCGGCCGATAGTCATGGCGCGGGGAAAAGGGGTTCAGCTGCTCTCCACCCGGAACTGCAGCGGGATCTCGACTTTCGTGGCCTTGGGCGCGCCGTTTTCGGTCGCCGGCTTGAAGGCCCATTTCTTCACCGCGTCGAGCGCGGGCTGTTCAAACTCCTTGCGGGTGGACTTGATGACCCGGGGATCAATGACGCCGCCCTTGGCATCGACTTCGAACGCGACCCAGACAACACCGGAGATCCCGTCCTTCTTCATGTCGTAGGGATACTGGGGCGCGACGGTCCGCACGGGGACGGGCGGCGTCGTGGCGGCGCGGGCGGAGACAGCGGCGGCCACCGCCAGCGCGAGGATGAGCCCTGAAATCCAAAAAGATCGTGGCATAATTCCGGCAGGTTCGGTGTCTTCGATATCGGCCGAATTCGGATGCGATTCAGGACAATTGCGCGGGAAATGCGGTCCCGGGGTATCCTCCCCAATCCGCCGCTGAGTTAACGCCCCCGGGCGTAGGCCTGCAGCAGCTGGCGGGGCGTCGCCGACGGACCCGGGGACGCCACGGCGGGCCGGGCCAGGCTGCCCCGCAGCAGCAGCTGTTCGTTCTCCCGGTCCAGATGCAGAAACTGCAGGACGCGCCCCTTGGTCTGTTCGGCGATCCGGCGTTCCTCCTCGGTCAGGCGCGCCGTCGTGCCGCGCAGGGCCGGCAGCGACTCCTCGAGCCGGGCGAGCAGGTCCCGCTTGCGCGCCGCCAGCTCCGGGCCGGGCGGCCGGCCGGACTCCTTCAACCAGCGATTCTCCTCCAGCGCCAGCTGGTAGAGGTCATCGCACAAGGCTTGGTGTTTCGCCAGGGGACTTGATTCCTTCATGCTTCTTGTGGGGTAAGGTGCCAAAGAGTCGGGCGATCTGCGCGCCGGCCTGTTCCCGCCAGCCGAGGTGGGACAGCCGCCAGGAGGCCATCCGGCCCACATCCTCGAGGTTGGCCCGCTCGTCGGCCGGCGCCGCCGCGCAGCCCGCGACGACCGTCTCGTAGCTGGCCCGCGCATGATCGGGCTGCCCGAGGCGCTCGTAGCACAGCCCGGTCTGGTACATCGCCGGGAGCTGCCATTCGGGATTGTCCTTCGAGGCGTCCACCAGCGCCCGGTAGATGGCGAGCGCGCTCCAGAAGCTGCCTTCCTCGTAGAACTCGTTCGCGAGCTGGTTGCCGGTCCGGCGCTGCCAGTAGGCCCAGCGCTGGGGATCCGTCTCCTTGCGGCCGCTTTCCTGCCGCAGGAGGGCCAGCACCACGTCCAGGGCCTCGTCGCCGCGGCCGAGCTTGTTGAGGCAGACGGACAGCAGGTAGCGGCCCTCCGCCACATTATTGTCGGCCGGGTTCTGGTCGAGGTACGCGCGGAGCGCCTTTTCCGCCGCCGCGTATTCGCCGGCGAGGACAAGGGCGGTGGCCGACTTGAACTGGGCGCGCGCCCGGTCCGGCACCGCGAGGTCGAGCAGCTGGATGCGGACGAAATATTTGCTGGCGGCGGTGAAGTCGCCCTCCTCGTAGTGCGTTTCCGCGATCTCATACTGCGCGGTCCGCGCGAGCGTCCGGTAGGCGTCCAGGCCCTGCTCCGAGAGCTTCAGGGTCGTGTTGATGACGCTGTAGAACCGCCCGAGCGCGAGCTGGAAGGCGCCCAGCGAGCGGAGCGCGCGGCCCAGCTCGAGATTGACCAACGGCGCATTGCCGTCGTCCGGGTACTCCTTCAGGTACTTCTCGTAACACGCCGCGGCCCGGCTGTTGGAATCCATCGTCCGGAACAGCCGCGCCAGGGTCAGCAGCGCCGCCCGCTGGTCATCCTGCGCCGCCGCCGGGTGACGCAGGATCTGCTCGTAGGCGATCTCCGCGGATTTGAAGTCCTTCCGGTCGGTGTACGTCGAGCCCAGGTTGAAAAGGCTCTGGATCTCCCGGTTCGCCGAGATTGGAATCGCGGGCGCCGGTGGGCCCGCGGGCGCCTCCCCGGCGGTGGCCGCCGCCCCCCAGATCAGTCCGGCTCCCCCCAGGGCCAGCGCCCACCGGAGCATTGCCGCGGCCCGCCCGCCGCGCTCACTGCTGGCGGTAGGTGGCGGAACTCGGCGGCTCCTGCGGAGGCGGAGGAAGACGGAGGCCATCCGCCCCGGGGAAGCGGAAATAGCGGAGAATCTCTTCGTCGGGGGTCTTGGCCTGATTTTCATCCAACAGCAGGGGTTCGGTGGCCCGGGGCGCGGGAGCCGCCGGTTCGGCGACTTTGCGCGCGGTTTCGGCCGCCGCCGGGCCGGGTGGCGGAAGCGCGGCCGCCGGAGGCGCCGCCGGTTCGGCGGGCGGAGGCGGCAGCGCGGGGGTGGCCGGCGGTTGGGCGGCGGGTGGCCGCTGGATCGCCGGAGCCGGCGGAAGGTCGATCTTGAACCGCAGCGGCACCACGCCCACGACCCGGAGATACGGCCGGGCGGAGGGACTTGGCGCTCCCGACCCGATCCCCGGCCGCGGGACGACGGCGGTCGACCCCGACCACAACGCGGCCAGCGGTGGCACCACCACCAAGGCCAGAGTCCAATGAAAAAGCCGGACTCCCCGCGGCAGGTGAGATCGAATGCGCATGAAAAAAGATTCGGCGGTCCGGAATGGATCGCTCATGCATGCCCCGGAGCCTATATCGGCACAGGTCCGCGTTTATTGAGCGTGCAATCTTCGCGATCATGGAGCGCGTCACGCCGCCTGTTTTTCCTCGGACAGCAACCGCCGGATGCTCCGGCCCACGTCCTCGAGCCGATATGGCTTGTCGATGAAGACCTTCTGCCCCATCGCCGCGAACGCGGCCTTGACCTCCGTCGTCAGATTGCCGCTGACCACGATGGCCTTCAGGCCGGGCCGCGTGATGAGCGCCGTCTTCATCACGCCCAGGCCGTCGACCGCGGGCAGATCATAATCCAGCAGCATCACGTCGAAGCTGGTCGAGCTGGATGCCAGGAGGTCGATGGCCTCATGTCCGTCGGCCGCGGTCGTCACGCGATAGCCTTTCTGGCCGAGCACGTCGCCCAGGAGCCGCCGCAGGCTCGTCTCGTCCTCGACCACCAGGATGGACTCGCTCCCCTGGGGGAATTCCCCGATGGCCGCGATCATCTCCGGCATGCCGGCGCGGGCTGAGGTCAACGGGAGAAAGACGCTGAAGGTCGTGCCCTTCCCGGACGCGCTGCGGACGTCGATGTAGCCGAAATGGCTGGAGACGATCCCGTAGACCACCGCGAGGCCGAGGCCCGTGCCCCCGCTCGCCTGCTTGGTCGTGAAGAACGGCTCGAAGATCCTGGCCTGCACCTCGGGCCCCATGCCCACGCCGGTGTCGGCGACGTCGAGGCGCGCGTAGAACAGCGTCGGATCGGCGCCGAAGCGCGCGAGCTCGTGGCCCGACACGCGCCCCAGCGACAGGGTCAGCGTGCCGCCGTCCGGCATCGCGTCCCGCGCATTGACGCAGAGATTCATGATCACCTGCTGGAGCTGGTTCTGGTCGCCGCGGAGATCGGGCAGCGACTGGTCGAGCTCCAGGTCCAGGGTGATCCGCCGCGGGAAGGTTTCGCCGAACAGGTGCGCGAGATCCTGCACGAGCTGCGGCAGGCAGACCGGGGCAAACCGCACCTCGGTCTTGCGGCTGAACGTCAGGATCTGCCGCACCAGCCCGCACGCCCGCAGGGACGCGCCGTGGATTTCCCGCAGGTACTTGCGCTGCAGCTCGTCCTGCGCCGCCCGCGCCAGGCAGATCTCGGTGTAGCCGGTGACGACCGCCAGCATGTTGTTGAAGTCGTGCGCGATTCCACCGGCGAGCGTCCCGAGCCCCTCCATCTTCTGCGACTGCCGGAGCTGCTCTTCCAGCAGCTTGCGCTCGGTCACGTCCTCGCGGAGGCAAACCACGTTGGTCACCTCGCCGTCCTCGTTGCGGATCAGCGACGCCTGCACCGACTCCCAGATCGTCTTGCCGCCGGGGCGCGCGGTGGCGAGTTCCCCGCGCCAGGTGCCGGTCTCGCGCAGCGTTGCCCAGAACTTCCGGTAGCTGTCGTCATCCCGGTGCCCGGCCCGCAGCGGATCCAGCTCGCGGTCCAGGATGTCCTCGAGCGAAAACCCGGTCGTCTCGGTGAACTTCCGGTTCACGTACTGCACCCGCCCCGCGGCGTCGGTGATGAGAAAGGCGACCGGCGACTGCTCGACCGCGCAGCACAGGCGCCGGTACTGCTCCTCCGCGAGGCGCCGCTTGGTCACGTCGCTGCCCGTGGCGCGGAACCCGACGATGGCGCCGTTGGCGCTCCGGTCCGCGCTCAGCGTCCAGCTGATCCACCGCCAGCCCTGCGGCGTCCGCATGCGGACGTCGCACGTGCTGCGGAACGGGGCGCAGCCCAGCATCCGGACGGCCACGCCCCAGGGCGCAACGTCGTCGGGGTGCATGATCGAGGCGGTCTCCCCGCCCAGCCACGAGTGGGTGGCCTGCCCGAACTTGCGCGCGAAGGACTGGCTGACCGCCACGAACCGCCCGTTCATGTCCCCCTCGAACGCCACTTCAAAGCTGTCCAGCCAGGTCCGGTTCTCCGCCAGGTGCCCCCCGGGCCGCAGGCTCAGCAGGCCCCACGCGGAACCGCCGCCGTCCAGGATCTCGGTCCGGGCGATCAGGGGCACCGACGCCGGCGCCCCCATCAGCTCCACCGGCGTGTCGGAGGAAAGCGCCAGCCACCACTGCGCCGGCGCCTGCTCCTCGCCGTTGGCCAGGCGCAGCACCTCGTCGATCGGCATGCCCGCGAGTTCCGCCCCCGGCCGGCCGGCCAGCGCGGCCGCGGCGGCGTTCAGCCGCGAAATGCGCCCGGCGGCATTGATCAGAACCAGGGCGTGATCGGCTTGACCGGAGGGATACGCGGACTCGGAAAATGAAGGGCGCTGGTCGCTGATCATATCGCGGGGGAGCGAAGACAATGCTTCCCCAAGGACCCATCGGCACGATCGTCCTCCGGGTTAAGCCCGAGTCGCGGCCCGCCCGGCGCCCTACACCAGGCCCCGCAGGAGGTCCGGCAGGCGCTCGAGGCTCCGCGACACGGCCGCGCGGGCGATCTGGGTCTCCCGCTCGCCGCTGCCGAAGAGGATCGCCCACCCCGGCAGGCTCAGCCAGTCGTTCTCGGTGACCGGGCTGACCACCTCGAAACCGCCGGGAATGCCCGCGAACCGCACCAGGTGGTCCGCCACCTGCACCGCCGCCGAGAAGAATGAGGTCACCGGCGCCGCGTACGGGTCATTGTGGTAGGCGACCCCGCGCACGATCTCCGGCGAGAGGCGGTGCCGCTCCAGATAATAGCCCCCGATCTGCGCGTGGTCCCAGCCGATCAGCTCCCGCTCCATCCGGCACACCTGCGCGGTGTCCCGCGCCGACTGGGCGGTGAGCTGCCGCAGCTCGTCCGGGAACGCCTGGACCATCACGACCTTCCCGATGTTGTGGAGCAGGCCGATGATGTAGTCCGTGTCGTCGTCGACGAACATGTTCGTGTTGGAGAGCAGCTCGCGGGTCATGACGGCGGTGCCGATGCTGTGCCGCCACATCTCGCGCCAGGGCAGCTGCACCGCGTTCGTCTGGACCTTCTCCAGCTCCTCGAGGACGGGGGTGGCCATCGAGAGCTCGCGGATCTGCCGCAGCCCGAGGTAGAAGACGGCCTCCTCGATGCTGTTCACCTTGGCGCTCAGACCGTAGTAGACCGAGTTCACCATGCGCAGGAGCCGCGCCGTGAGCGAGGGATCCCGGCGGATCACCTCGGCGATCTGGGAGCTGTAGCTGTGCTCCGAGCGGATGAGATCCGCCAGCGCGCGGTTGATGCTCCGCAGGGAAGCCAGCTTCGGGCAGGCGTCGATCCGGCGCTTGATTTCCTGCTCCGAGTATTGGCCGACCACGGGGTCGTTGGTTGCACCAGGCATGGGTGTACGCGTGATGGGAACGGAATGCCCGGTCAATAATCGGGCGGAATCCGCCCCGGTTAAGGGCAAACCCCTGCCGGCGCCGCTTTTCGCACTGAATTTCAAGGCGTTCCGGCCGATGTCTGTACGGTCGAATTGTCTCGTGTCCTACTCGCCGTTCCAGGATCTCGTCACGGCCCCGTCCCCCCGGGGGGCCCGCCGGCAGGCCCGGGCCATCATCTATTGCCCGTGGGCCGCGGACTTGGAGGACGCCCGCACCTTCCTGATCGGGAAGGACTACCTCGACGTGGCCTCCCGCCTCCCGGCGCCGACCGACTACCGCCTGCTCCAGATGGCGCGGCTTGACTGCGACTGGCACGCGGAGACGGTCCGGGCGCTCGCCCGCATGCAGCATCCGCACCTCGACTTCCGGCCGGCGCAGGTGCTCGGCGCCCGCGGCCTCTCGGCCCTGGTGGCGCGCCCCAAGCCGGACGGCGAGGAATGGTGGCTGATCCTGACGGGCCAGCAGCCCCAGCATCTCGCCGGGGTGATCGGCCGGGCGCTGGCGTTCCTGACGCGCAACGGCGTCCGGACGCTCTACTATTCGTTCGACGAAGCCAGCCGGAACATGCGGTGTTTCTCCGAGCTGGCGCCGCACCTCTCGGTGCTGATCCACGACGAGGCGCCGCTGGATGACCGGGCGCAGGCCGCCCTCGCGCCCGACTGCCTGACGTTCCATCGCAGCTGGGTCGCCAACCTCGAGCCGTACGCGGCGAAATTCGATCCCGAGCCGGAGGAGAAGATCCTGTTCCTGGGCTCGGAGCTCGGCTACACGCCGCACCGGCGCCGGCAGGTGGAATTTCTGCAGGCGCGCTTCAAGGACCGCATGGTGGCCATCCACGACCATTCGGTCCCGGTCGCCGACCGGCTCAAACTGGCCCGCTACAAGGTCTCGTTCTGCCCCGAAGGGCGGATGTTCACGACGCCGGGCATGAGCGCCAGCCACACCGACCGCCCCTTCTGGTCGGGCTGCCTCGGCCTCGCGCCGGTCGCGGAGGACTCGCGGGAGGGGGGCCGGCTCGAGGGTCTGCTGCAGGCGGGGCTCATCCAGCGCTACCAGCACGGCGATCTCGCCGACCTGGAGCAGGCGTGCGAGGCGGCGCTGGCCCTGCCCTGCGCCACCCGGCGCCGCATCTACGACTATTTCAACCAGCACGAGACCATCGGCACGGTCGTGGCCGGCGCTATCGCAGCCGCGGGCCGGCCTGCTGCCGCGGCCGGCGATCGCGACTCCGCCGCCGTCGCCCCGGCCTTCGCCTGATGTCGCCGCAGAAACTCGAGCGGCTCCTCCGCGAGGGGATCGAGCATCACCGCGCCGGCCAGCTGGCCGAGGCCGAGCTCCGGTATCGGGAGGCGCGCGCGGCCGCCCCCCGGAATTTCGACGTGCTGCACCTGTCGGGCACGCTCGCCTACCAGCAGGGACGGATTGACGCCGCGGTGGACCTGCTGTCGCGGGCGCGTCGGCTGGACCCCGGCGCCGCGGTCTGCGCGATGCGCCTCGGCCTGGCGCTCATCGCCGCCGGCCGGCTGCCCGAGGCCGAACGCCTGCTGCGGGACGCCACCGCCCGCAAACCGGATCTCGTCGAGGCGTGGGACAACCTTGCGTACTGCCTCAAGGCCCAGGACCGGCTGACAGAGGCCCTGTCCATCCACGAACGCGTCGTGGCGCTGAAGCCGGACTACGCCATCGGCTGGTACAACTACGGGCTGACCTTCAGCCTGCTGGGCCATCCCGACCGGGCGCTGCAATGTCACGAGCGCGCGCTGGCCGCCAATCCCGGCTACGCCCTGGCGCGCTTCGGCCGCGCCCAGGCGCTCCAGCAAAACGGCCGCATCGCCGACGCCATCGCGGAATACGACCGGTACCTGGCGCTGGCGCCCGCGAACCTGGAAGCCCGGAGCTC
>JBAIXJ010000483.1:0-7530 GCA_037916645.1 Opitutales bacterium
GCCGCTACGCTGGCCCGGCGCGTCCGGCATGGCGCGGTGGCGCGGATCCTCGCGGTCGGCGCCGCGGCCGGCCTGCTCGGATTCCTCGGCTTCCTTTTCACCGCCTCGCTCCGCCCCCTGCGCTTCAAGCAGGAGGCCATCGAATGGAATCACCGCCGGCTGGTCGGCCTGTGGCTCAAGGACCACGCCGCGCCCGCCGAAACGGTTTACCTCGAGCCGCTGGGCTACATCGGCTACTTCAGCCAACGCCACATGCTCGACTGGCCCGGATTGGTCTCGCCCGAGGTCGTGGCCGCCCGGCGCCAGCTGCCCTTCAAATCGGGCTACACGTGGATGGAGACCGCCGAGGTCCTCCTGCCGGATTGGATCGTCGCCCGGCCCACCGAAGCCGACGCCATCCAGCACTCCAAGGTTCTTGCGCCGCAGTACGAACTCGCGAAGACCTTCGACGCGAGCGGCCAGCTCCGGCCGGTGGATCGCCTGCCCGGGATCCAGATGGTCTTCGGCGAGGCTGCGTTCGGGATTTTCCATCGGAAACGGCTCGCCGGTCCGCCCTGAAACCGCCGCGAGGGGAATAGCCTTCCCTTCGGGAGACCGGTGCGTTGTTGTGCCTGCTCGTGGCCCGCCCGCTCGTCATCGCGCACCGCGGTGCCTCCGCCGAGGCGCCGGAGAACACCCTCGCGGCCTTTGACCGGGCCCTGGCCCTGGGGGTGGACGGCATCGAGCTCGACGTGCGCCTCACGCGCGACGGCGTCCCGGTGGTGTTTCATGACGCCACGCTCGCCCGCCTGGCCGGCCGCCGCGCGCGGGTATCCAGGCTCACGCTCGCCGAACTGCGGGCGGTCCGCATCGCCGGCGAAGCGATTCCCACCCTCGAGGAGGTGCTGCGGCGCACCCGGAACCGCGCCCTCGTGCAGATCGAGATCAAGCAGGGCGCGGCGGTCGCCCCGGTGGTCCGCGCGGTGGAACTGGCCCGGGCGGAGCGCGGCGTCATCCTGGCCTCCTTTGCCCGCCCCACCGTGGCCGCGGCCCGGGTGGAGGCGCCGGCGATTCCGCGCATGCTGATCAGCGGCGGCGGCCGGGCCCGCGCCCTGGCGGCCGCGCTGGAGCGCCTCGAGGCCGCGGGGGCCAGCCTCGACCACCGCGCCGTCCCGTCGGCGGCGTTCGTCGCCGCCCTGCGCCGCCCTGGCCGGCAGGTGTGGTGCTGGACCGTGAATGAGCCCGCGGCCATCCGCCGCCTCGCCGCCTGGGGTGCGGACGCGATCCTTTCCGACAATCCGGCGTTGCTAAAGGCGACACTCGAGGAAATGTCTAGGACCGCGCCGCCGGCCGAATCCCCATGATCATCCTGCACGATCCCCAGTGCGTTGACTACGGTTCGTCGATGCGCCCGGAGCAGCCCCTGCGGATCACCCGGAGCGTCGGCTACCTGCGCGCCGCGCACCCGGAGTGGGAATGGCGCATCCCGGCCATCGCCACCGAGGACGCGCTCCTGACGGTGCACACCCCGGCGCATCTCGCGCGCCTGCAGCGCCCCGGGGATTTCGACGACGACACCCCGTACTTCGACGGCATCTACGACCATGCGCGTCGCTCCGTCGGCGCCGCGCTCGCGGCCATGAACCTGGCGCTGATCCAGCACCAGAAGGCGTTCGCCCTGATGCGGCCGCCCGGCCACCATGCCACCGCCGGGCAGGCGATGGGGTTCTGTTACCTCAACCAGGTCGCGATCGCCGCGGTGGCCGCCCGCACCCGTGGCGCTGAACGGGTGGCGGTGTGGGATTTCGACGCGCATCACGGCAACGGCACCGAGGCGCTTCTCGACGGGCGCGAGGGTTTCCTTTTCTGCTCGATCCACCAGTTCCCCGGCTATCCCGGCACGGGCACGCGCAACTCGAGCAACTGCCGCAACTATCCGATCGCCCCGCACACGCCGCGCGCCGAGCACATGGCGGAGCTGGCCCGCTCGTGGGACGCCATCCTCGGCTTCCGGCCCGACCTCGTGATCGCGTCCGCGGGTTTCGACGCCTACGCGCGCGATCCCATCACGGCCCTGAGCCTCGAGGCCGAGGACTTCGCCGAGCTGGGGCGCTGGCTGCATCAGGCCGACGCGCCGGTGGCCGCCGTGCTCGAGGGCGGCTACAGCGACGATCTCCCGGAGTTGCTCGAATCGTTTCTCGCCGCGTGGGCGTGAGCCCGTCGCGCGCCTGGCTTGGCGCAGAAAATAACTTTCGCCTGTTCAACCCGGCGCCGCCGACGCATGCTGGGCCCTTCGTCCCGCCCGCCGCTTTGAACGCTCCGCCCGCCTATACCTTCGTCGACCAGTCGGCCCAATTTTCCCTGCTCCTCGACGCCCTTGAGCCCGTCGCCGAGGTGGCGCTCGACACCGAGGCGGACAACCTCTTCCGCTACCGCACGCGCGTGTGTCTCCTGCAGCTGATGGCCGGCGATCGCATCTTCCTCGTCGACCTCCTCGCATCGCTGCCGTTCGACCGTCTCTGGCCCCGCCTGGCGGCGAAACACCTGATCATGCACGGCAGCGATTTCGATCTGCGCCTCCTGCACGATCTCTGCGCCTTCACCGCGCACAGCCTGTTCGACACGATGATGGCCGCACAGCTGCTCAATCTGCCGCGCATCGGCCTCGCGCCGCTCCTCGAACACTACTTTGGCGTCGCGCTCGCGAAGGAGGGCCAGAAGGCCAACTGGTCCCGGCGGCCGCTGCCGCCGAAGCTGGTGGATTACGCCGCCCTCGACGTCTACCACCTCCCCGGCCTGCGCGACATTCTGCGGACCGAACTCGAACGGCGCGGACGGCTGGGCTGGCAGGAACAGCGCTGCCGCTGGCAGATCGAGAGCGCCCGGACCGGATTCCCGCACAACGACGAGCACGCCTGGCGCATCGGCCGTTCGGAGCGCCTCGGCCCGCGCGGCCAGTGCGTCCTCTGGGCCCTCTGGCATTGGCGCGAGGACGCAGCCCGCCAGCTCGACCAGCCGCCGTTCAAGATCACCGGCAACGACCTGCTGATCGAGATGGCCTCGCGGGCCGACGCCGGCCTGCCCGAGGAGGGCATCCTCGCCGTCGACCTCGGCCGGCGCCACAAGCGCCTCGTCGGCGGCCTGACCGCCGCGGTGCGCACCGGCCTGGCCAAGAACCCCGCCACGCTGCCGCGCCGGCGCCGGGAACGAAACCCGGGCCAGTTGCCGCTCAACGCCACCGAATTGGCGTTGCAGGACCGGCTGAAGTCCGACCGCGACCGGGTGGCCCTGCGGCTCAATCTCGACCCCACGCTCATCGCCAATCGTTCCCAGCTCGCGCAGATCGCCCGCGACCCCGGCCGCCTCGACGAGATCCTGCTGCCGTGGCAGGCCGACCTGCTCCGGCACGAGCCGGCCCTCCAGGAGAACGGCAACGGCGAGCCGGCATGAGGATGGGCCGGGCGGGCCGGCCTCCGGAGCCCCTTTGTGCTTTGCGCGGTCGGGAAATTGCGCGAGCCTGCCGCCGTGTCCGCGGAATCCGCCAACATTGCGCGCCATCTGCCGTTGATGGCCGCCCGCCAGCCGGACCGCGCGGCCGTCAAGGTCCCCCGCGGGCGGACGCGCGCCGGCGATATTGATTACCTCACCCTGACATTCGCCGAGCTGGACGCGGAGGCGGACGCCTGGATCGGACGGCTGACCGCGCATGGCGTGCGGCCCGGCGACCGCACGCTCGTCATGGTGCGGCAGGGGCTGCCGCTCATCGCCGCGACGTTTGCCCTCTTCAAGCTGGGCGCGGTGCCGGTCGTGATCGACCCCGGCATGGGCTGGCGCTCGTTTCTCCGCTGCGTGGCTCGGACGCGACCCCGCGTGTTGCTGGGCATTCCGTTCGTGCAACTGGTGGCGCGCTTTTTCCGTCCTTCCTTCCGCAGCGTCGAGGTGCGGGTCACCGTCAGCGGCTCGGCGACCGCGCGGCTGGGCGCCAAACCGGGCCCGGGCCAGGGGTGCCCCATGGCGGAGAGCCGTGCCACCGACCTCGCCGCCATCCTGTTCACGTCCGGCTCGACCGGCGCGCCCAAGGGCGTGTGTTACGAGCACGGGATGTTCGAGGCGCAGGTGCGCCTGATCCGCGACACCTACGCCATCGAACCCGGCGAGGTCGATCTTCCGCTGCTGCCGGTCTTCGCCCTGTTCGACCCGGCGCTCGGCCTCACCGCCGTCGTGCCGGAACTCAATCCGAGCCGGCCGGCGGAAGTCGAGCCGGCCAGGGTCGTGCAGGCCATCCGGCAGGAGGGCATCACCAATTCCTTCGGCTCGCCCACGCTCTGGAGCAAGATCTCCGCTTATTGCCTCGAACGCGGACTCCAGCTCCCGAGCCTCCGCCGGGTGCTCTGCGCCGGCGCGCCGGTGCCGGCCGCGTTGTGGCGCGACGCGCCCCGCTGGATGCCGCGCGGAAAGCTGCACAGTCCGTACGGGGCGACCGAGGTTCTCCCGGTGAGCACGGTGGCCGCGGACGAAATCGACCCCGCCTCGGTGCGGGGCGCGCTCGTGGGCCGGCCGCTGCGGCAGAATCAGGTCAAGATCATCGGCTTCACCGACGGGCCGATCGCCACGCTCGCGGAAGCACGCGAGCTGCCGCCGGGCGAGATCGGCGAAATCATCGTCACCGGCCCGACCGTGACCCGGGAATACGACAGTCTGCCGGATGCCACCCTCCGGGCGAAAATCCAAACTCCAAATCCCAAACCCCAAGAAACACCTGACCAATCACGGCCGGATGGAACTTGGAACTTGGACCTTGGAGTTTCCGCGCCGCCCCGCGGCGCGGTGTGGCATCGCATGGGCGACAGCGGCTACCTCGACGCCGCAGGACGCCTCTGGTTCTGCGGCCGCGGCGTGGAACGGGTCGAGACCGAGGCGGGACCCATGTTCACCGAGCCCTGCGAGCAGGTCTTCCGCGGGCACCCGGCCGTGGCGCGCTGCGCGCTGATCGGCCTCGGGGCGCGCGGACACCAGGAGCCGGCCCTGGTCGTCCAGAAGACGCCGGCCTCGGCCGACGAGCCGACCCTGGCCCGCGAGCTGCGCGAGCTTGCCCAGCGGCACGACCACACGCGGAGCATCCGGCGTTTCTTTTTCCATCCTCGTTTTCCCGTCGATGTCCGCCACAACGCCAAGATCCACCGGCTGGAGTTGGCGCGCTGGGCGGCGAACGCTTCCGCCATCGAAGTGCCAAGGGACAAGTAACAAGTGGCAAGAAGCGGCCAGATCCCTCACGCTTCGTCGTCTTGGAACTTGATCCTTGCCACTTGAAACTTGGCCCCGCGCTCGTGACCGGCGGCACCGGCTTTCTCGGCCGGCGGCTGGTGGAGCGCCTGCTGGCCCAGGGGCGCGAAGTCACGGTGCTCGCCCGTCGAAGCGCGGCCGACCTCGGGCAGAAGGGCGTGCGTTTCATCACGTGCGACCTGGCCGATGCGGAAGCGGTACGCGCCGCGTGCCGTGGAATGGACACCGTGTTCCACGTCGGCGCCAAGGTCGGCGTGTGGGGACCCTATCAGAGCTATTACCGGCCCAACGTCGGCGGCACCCAGGCGATCATCGACGGCTGCCGGGCGCACGGCGTGAGGCGGTTGGTCTACACCAGCACCCTGAGCGTCGTTTACCACGGCCGCGACATCGCGGGCGCGGACGAATCGCTTCCGCTCGCGACCGCGTGCCCGGCCGCCTATCCCCTGACGAAGGCGCTGGCCGAGCGCACGGTGCTGGCGGCCAGCTCGCCCGGACTCCGCACCCTCGCGCTGCGCCCGCACCTCATCTGGGGCGCCGGCGATCCGCACCTCGTGCCGCGCGTCGTCGCGCGGGCCCGGTCCGGCCGCCTGCGCATCGTCGGCTCCGGGCGCAACCGCGTCGACCTGGTTCATGTGGAGAACGTCGTCGACGCGCATCTCTTGGCCGAGCTGGCGCTCGGGGGCGAATCGAACCCACCACCCCAAACCCAAGACCCAATACGGGCGGCCGCCGCGGCCGGCCGCGCCTATTTCATCACGAACGGCGAACCGGTCGTGCTGTGGGACTGGATCAACGACCTGCTGCGGGCCCTCGGCATTCCGCCGGTGACGCGCCGCATTCCGGTGGAATTTGCCAGCGCGCTGGCCGGCGTCGGCGAAGCCCTTTGGCGCGTGCTGCCCCTGCCCGGCGAGCCACCCATGACGCGCTTTGTCACCCGGGAGCTCGCCCTCGACCACTGGGTCGACATCGGCGCCGCCCGCCGCGACCTCGGCTACGCGCCGCGCGTGTCCATGGCGGAGGGCACGGCGGATCTGATTGCCAGCCTGAAGCTCAGGGCTTGAGGCCCCGCTGGCGCACGGCCTCGAAGAGCGTGATGATCGCCGCCATGGCCACGTTCAGGGAGTCGGCCTGGCCCGCCATGGGAATGCGGACGAGCTGGTCGCTCTCCTTGAGCCAGAACTCGCTGAGCCCGTACTGCTCGCTGCCCATGATCACGGCCAGCGGACCGCGCAGGTCGGTGTCGGTGTAGAGCGCCGCCGCCCCCGGCGTGGTCGCGACGGCCCGGATGCCGCCGCTGCGCAGCCAGGCGCGCACCTCCGCGCTCTCGGCCACGACCACCGGCATCGAGAACAGCACGCCGGTCGAGGAGCGGACCACATTCGGATTGAAAATGTCCGTCACCGGATCGCAGACGATCACGGCGCCCACGCCCGCGGCGTCGGCCCCGCGGAGCAGGGTGCCGAGGTTGCCGGGCTTCTCGATGGCCTCGACCACGAGCAGGAGCGGATCGGTCGGTCGGGGTTTATCCCCGACGATCATCCCTTGAGTCGGGCCTAAAGCCCGACCTACATCCAGGTCCGCCAGCGTCCGCCGCCACTGCGGCGCCACGGCCAGCAGGCCGTCGGGGCGGTCGCGGTACGACACCTTCGCAAACACCGCCTTCGACAATTCGCACACCTGCGCCCCGGCCTGCTCCGCCTCCGCGATGACCGCGGGTTCGTTTTCGCCCAGAAACCAGTCGGGCCCGACGTACAGCTCAACCGGCCTCACGCCGGCGGCGAGGGCCCGCCTCACCTCCCGATACCCTTCGACCAGGAAGAGGCCGGCCTCATCGCGCGCCCGGCGGTCGCGCAGCCTCACCAGTTGCTTCACGCGCGGATTCTGCAGGCTGATGATCTTTTCGGGGGACGAGGCCACAAAGAGGCGCGATAACGCGCAAAAAGGATTTGGTTCCGAGGCTTTTTGTGGATTCTTGTCCCTTTTTGTGGCCAATCCCAACCGAAAGTTCAACGCCGAGCCGTTCGCCTACCACCAGGAGATCGAACTCGAGATCACGACGCTCACCAACCTGGGTGTCGGCCTCGGCCGGATTTCGCTACCTGGGCTCTTGGAACTTGGAACTTGTGACTTGGAACTTGCCACCCAGCCGCTCCAAGGCGGCTGGGTGGTGATGGTGGCATTTGCCCTGCCCGGCGAGCGGGTGCGGGCGCGGGTCTTCCGGAACCACAAGAACTACTCCGAGGCCGACCTGGTCGCCGTGGTCAC
>JBAIXJ010000484.1:0-2551 GCA_037916645.1 Opitutales bacterium
GAGAAAACCAAGTGGATCCTCAACTACACGCGGGCCTTGCAGCAGGAGACGGCCGAGCTGATCGACTCCGTGCCGTGGAAATGGTGGGCGCGCTACCAGAAATTCGACGAGCAGAACGCCAAGGTCGAGGTCGTCGACCTCTTTCACTTTCTGATCTCTTTGGCCCAGGCGCTGGGCATGACCGCGGACGACGTCTACCAAGCCTACGTCAAAAAGAACCTGGTCAACCACCAACGGCAGGCGACAGGCTACGTGCAAAAGGACGAGTCCGACTCGAAGCACATCTAGGCGGCACTGCGCGCCGCAAGTTCCAAGGATCAAGTCCCAAGTTCCAAGAAGGCACGCGGAGGCACGCGCATGGCAGATGGACCGATCCCGCACGCGGTCTTTGCCGGAATCCTGGAGGCTACGGCTGTTTCTTCAGGTACGGCGGGGCCGAATGACTGAGGTCGAGTGAGCCGTAGATCCGGCCCGAGGGGAAATACTCGGCGCCGAGCTGGATCTTGCCGGCGGTCTCCTCGCCCGCCACCGCCTCGATGAACGCCAGGGCGAGATCGAGGCCGGCGGAAACGCCCGCGGCGGTCCAGATCTTGCCGTCATGCACCACGCGCTCGGGGCAGACCTTCACGTCGGCGAGCGCCCGGAGGCGATCCAGCGAAGCCCAGTGGGTCGTGGCCTGGCGCCCGGCGAGCAGGCCGGCCCGATGCAGGATGAACGAGCCGGTGCACACCGAGAGGACGGCCTGGCAGCTCGCGGCCTGGCGGGTGACGAATTGGATCAGCTTTGAGTTGTCGACCTCCACCCGGGTGCCTTGGCCGCCCGGCACCAGCAGGTAATCGAGCGCGGGGCACTCGTCGAACGTCACCTGCGGATTGAGGGACATGCCCTTGGCGCAGATCACCGGCTCCCTGGTCTGCGCGACGAGGAGGCAGGTGCCGGGGCCGTCGAGGCGCTTGCTCCAGAGGGAAATCATCTCCCAGGGGCCGACGAGATCGAGCTCCTCCAATCCGGGGAAGGCGAGAAAACCGAATTTCTGGGGGTAGAGGTCAGGCATGGGGGGAATTCTGTCCGCAGGTTCCATCCGTTCGCTGGTGTAATATAATCGGGTTTCCGTCAGGATCGAGCAGATCCACGTGCCAGCAGACCTCGTGATCGGCCGGCTCGTTCTGGACGCGGGCGCCTGCCTGCTTCAACTCGGCGTACGCGGCATGGATGTCGGCCACGGCGAGGGCGAGGCGGGCGCCGGACGCCGCGATCGGCGGTTTGTGGCCGCCGTGCAGCGCCAGCGTGACGTTGCCGCAGTTGAATTCGGCCCACTGCCATTCCTCGCCGTAGATCTCCTGGGGCAGGCCGAGCGTCTCGCGATAGAACCGCGCCGCGGTGGCGAGGTCCGAAACTTGGTACAGGACGAAATCAACGCCCCGGATCTTCATGGCACACCTCCGATGACTGGGATGGAGAGGAAAGAGCGGAAGCAGGAGGGATCAGGACGCGAGCTTGGCCTCGAGCAGCGCGATCGTGAGTTCGACGTCCAGGTTCTCCCGGGTGAAGGAAAATGCGGTGCCCTCGGGAAAACGTTTGGCGGTTTTCAGCAGCAAGGGCATCCGCTTGGCGTGCGGACCGGCCCGCAGGGCGGCGATGGCTTTGTCGCCGAGGATGAGCATCACCCGGTAGTCGCCGCGGCGCGGAATGAAATAGAGGATGCGGCGCGCCTTCCGGCAGTAGATCTGGTGCCAGCCGGAGTACGCCGAGAACCGCCACTCCGGGACGACGTCGGGATGGGAGGCGCGGAGGCTCGTGAGCACGGCGTTCAGACGGAGGAACGCACGGCCGAGCGCGTCGGCCAGGTCGGAATCACGAGGCTTCGGCCGCTCGCCCGGGAACGCGAGGTCGGGATGCATGACGCTGGGCTTTTTCATAGCTGGAGGGCTTGCGCCGTTGATCGCGGCTGGCCTGCTTCGTGGCGTGCGGCTCAGCGCGGCGCAGGGCTGGAGGTGTGTAGATGCAGCACCTGCCAGCGGCTGTCGCGCAGCACGAAGACGATCGTCTGGGCGTAGGGCGCCGTGAGATCCCTGCCGTCCGTCGTGGAAAACCGGGTCTGCCCGGTCGTCACTAGCAGCGCGGCAGTGCGCGACAGGACGGTCACGTGGCGCTCCCGCGGCTCGTATTTGAGCGCGGTGATGCCCTGAAACTGCTGCCGGTTGACGGCGATGGTGTCGGCCCGCGTCAGCAGCAGCCGGCCGTTGCCGATCATCGAGCCGCGGTCGGTCTCGGCGACAAAGCCGAAGAGGCGGTCCAAATCGAGGGCGGCGGCGGCGGCCAGCGTTTGGTCGTGACAGGCGAGCACCGCCTGCTCGATGGCGGCCTGCTCGGCGCCGCTTGGCAGATCAGTGGAGGAAGTTCGGCGGCAGGCGAATGCCGCGGCAACGGCGAGACCGGCGACGACGATGAAGGCGCGCATGGGACGGGGCGTAGTTGAAGGTGGCGGGAAACCTTCCAGTAAATGCAGGCCCAAGGGGCTGCAACCAATCATTCGCCACTCGAAGCCGCT
>JBAIXJ010000485.1:0-3651 GCA_037916645.1 Opitutales bacterium
GCGCTCCAGGATCGACAATGTTCTTGGTAACGCATACCAAGATCCGCAACGGGTCCGACCCGCCGTCCAGCTTTTGCCCCCTTTTCCGCCTGCCGTCCGGCTCGTAAGTTTCGTGGCGTCTCCCCGCGTCGCACGGGGCGGGCAACGTTTGCTCGCACGGATCTGCCCATGAAATCGCGCGACGACACAATGGTCTTGGCGGGGGCACCGTCGGTCCCGTTTTCCCGAGGTATCTGGGCGGAGCATTTCCGTCGCGCTTATCTCCGGTCGCTCGACCACCACCGGCAGTTTTACGACGACTTTTCCGACTACGGGCGGAGCGCGGGGGCGCGGTATGCCTTCTATTTCATCCCCGGAATCAACGGCGTCCCGGGTCAGATCCGCTTTGCCCTGCCGAGCCTGCTCCGGCGGTTCGGGCGGGATATCTTCGTGCGGGCCTGTTATCTCCCGGAGTTTTCGTCCGGCCGCCCGGTGTGGGAAAAATACACTGGCTATAACGTGCTCAAGAAACGGGCGCAGGTCGCCGGCGATCTCCAGCAGATGCTGGCCTCGTTTGCCCACGTTCACGTGCTGGCGTCGAGCAATGGGTTCTACGACCTCGTTGCGGCCTGGGATCGTCTCCCGCCGGAGGCGTCGCATCGCCTGACCCTGCTCTGGGTGGCCTGCGCCCCGGATCGGTTCGAGGCCTCGCCGTGGGTGGACCGGTTCTATCGCTGGACCGGCTTCGTGCACGAGGGCTTCCGCTGGGCCGCCGTGCCCAACAGCAACTGGCTGCGCTGGCTGAATCCGGAAACGAGCACCCACCTGCGCTGGCATCACAACGGCCAGCGCCGCACTTTTTTCAAAGACGACATCGAATCGCGCTTTCGCGTGGCGGGAGTCCGCTGGGCCTATGTCTCGCCCGAGTGTTTCAATCACAGCCTCGAATCCGTCGCGCGGGCACATCGCGCACCGCTGGACGTAGCCGCCTATGTCCTGGCGGGTTCACGCGACGGCTATTGGTGCGGCAAGCCGCCCGCGGCCCTGCAGGAAACGCTCGACCGCTATCTGGTGCGCAAGGTCGCCGTCATCCGTCCCGCGTCCCACCTCTGGGTCGTCACCCCCGATCACCTCGCATTCTTCCTGGACCAAGTGCGCGAGCCTCCCCGGGCCGATGGCGCGCAGTGACCCAACGTCCGGGCCGGCGGACGCGGCGCCCCGATCCCGGCCGTGCCCGCCGGGCGCCTAGGGCAGGGTGTCCTCGCACTGCCACTGCGGGAACGCCTCGCGCACGTAGCGCTGACCTTCCTCGACGACCGCCCGGATAATCGGCGTCGGTTCGCCCCGCCACATGGCCACGACGTCGAGCGTGCCAAATCCATCCAAGGGCAGCACCCGCAGGCTGGATTTCGGGGGTGCCGCCAAGGCCACGCTCACGCCGATCCCATAGCCGTTGGCAACATAGGAAGTGATCATGTCGAGCGAACTCGCCTCGATGGTCGTCGGCCAGTCGACTTTGCGGCGCTGCAGGCTCTTCTGAAAAAGGCGGGTGGTCGGCTCGAACGACGGCAGGCTGATCAAGGGCTCCTCGACCAACGTCTGTGCCCAGAGTTGATCCGCCGACTTGATCTTGGATTTGCGCGGCACCAACAGGACCAAGGGCAGGCGCATGAGCCGCGTGCAGCGAATGCCCGGCTGCGGCCGTCCCTCCATCACGGTGACCGCCAGGTCGATCTGCCGGTCCAGCACCCACGCCTGCAGGTCCGGCTCATAGCCCGAGCGCAGCGCGAGGCGAATCTCGGGCTGCAGCGCGCCCAGACGTTCGACCACCACCGGGAGGTGGTCGCGCAGCACCAACTCCGAGGCCCCGAGGCGAAGGAGGGGAACCGTGCGCTTGCGGAGGCGCGAGGCGACGGCGTCCAGGTTCTCGAAAAACGGCCGGACAAAGGCGTACAGTTCCTCGCCGTCCGGGGTCAGGCGGAACGGATTCCGCTCGAAGAGTTTCGTGCCCAGGTCCTGTTCCAGCTGGAGGATCTGGCTGCTGACGGCCGGCTGCTGGATCCCGTACGGCATCTTCTGCACCGCCCGGCTGATGCCCCCATGCCGGGCGACGTAATAGAACAGCTCCAGATGATGAATGTTCATCAAACCGGGCGGTCTACCGCGCCCGCCGCCGTGAGGCAATGCCCATCCGGGGGCCATTGGCTGACTCGATGGGCCGCCAATGGTTTTTTCAATGACCGCGCCGGCGACCAGGCGGCTAGAATGGCCGCGTTCGTTCCGATCCCGCTTGCACCCCGCCCCGTGTCCCATGATCTCTGCTGCACCTTCGCAACGCCGGCACTCAGCCGCCTCCACCGTCCTGCTGCTCGCCATCGTCCCCCTCCTCGCCGGCTGCGTCACCCGTGGGTACAAAATGGCGCCCAAGGACGTGCCGCCGGCGACGGCGCTCAACCTGCCCGCCACGCAACCTGCCGCCGAGGGCACGCTGCAGACGGTCATCAGCTACAAGGGCCCGGGTTCATGGAAGCGGGAGGCGTACTGGGACGAGTACGTGATCTCGATCACCAATCGGGGCTCCGGCCCGCTGACGATTGCCACGGCCGCCCTGCGGCCGGCGACGGGCGACCCGCTCGCTCCGGGCACCAACCCGTGGGAATTGGAGAAGTACAGCAAGAAATGGTGGCAGAGCAACGCGGCCCGCCAAGGCGGGACCTACCTGGCCCTTGGCGCGGGTGCCACGGTCGGCGCCGGCGTTGCCTATGCCTCCGCCATGAGTGGGTTTATGGCGGGGGGAACCAGCGGCGCCGCTGCGACCGCCGGAACGATTGGCGCGACTGCCTTCGTGGCTCTGCCGCTCGTCGCCGCGGGCACGGTCTACGCCAACGTCCACAGCAAACACAAGGTCGAAGCCGAGTTCGCCCGCCGCCGCCTGGTGCTGCCGCTCACGATCGCGCCGGGGGCCACCGCGCAGGGCAGCCTATTCTTCCGCATCACCCCCGCGCCCCGGCGGCTTGCCCTGGCCTGCCGGTCGGGTGATGAGGACCAGAACCTCGTCTTCGACCTTGGCCCGTTGTCCCACCTGCACCTCAAGGAGCCGGCCGGGGCCCCGCCCGCCGACCGCACCTCCATCGCTTCCCAGGCGCAGGGTCCGTCTGTGGCCTCGAACCAATGAGCGGCTCGTAGGCGTACGGCGCCGCGCGGGTTGCGCCAAAGCCGACCGGCCGGCGCTGCTCGATCCGTCGTAGGCCGATGATCCTTCTCTCCCGCCGAATACGCATGGTTGGGCAGTGCCAGATCCCTTGCCGCCATGATCGAATTCGTCGTCACCCTCTCGCTCCTCTCTCTGCTGATGGCCACCGACCCCGCGCCGGCAGCGGCAAGCTCGTCCGCGCCGGAGACACGAACCGCGCCGGACGCGAATCGCCGGCGTCATTGGTCCGCTCAATGGGCGCCGTCAAATTTATCAATTAACGGTTCCTTCGCGAAATCCGGTATTCTCACCGGCGAAAAAGCCCCCCGCCCCATGAATACCCCCAGAGCCGCCGCCCTCGTTCTTCTTCTCGCCGGAATGATGCTCGCGCTCGGATCAGTCGGCCAAGCCCGACACCCCCGCGCCGTCCACGCGATCACCAGTGATCGGGCCATTGCGCTCAATCCCGCGGTCGCGGC
>JBAIXJ010000486.1:0-3725 GCA_037916645.1 Opitutales bacterium
GGCGAATGGAGGACCGGTGGAAGGCGGGCGACCCGATCATGGTGGTGTTCGATCAGAAGGATCCGGAGAAGAACGAGGCCGACATCTTTGGCGTGCGGGAGCAACAGGTCGCGGGGCTGCACGGGCCATCGTGAGTGGCGGATCACTGCGGGTGGCCCAGGCTTTGTTCGCCTTGGCGCCGGCAAATCGCGGGAAGATTTGGCAATGGGGAAGGGCCTGCGTTAACGGTATGCCATGCCGCCTCAATCCGTCACGGTCTACACCTACGCCAACTGCAGCACGTGCCGCGACGCCGTGAAGTGGCTCCGCGCCCGCGGCGTCGATTTCGTGGAGAGGCCGATCTACGAGTCGCCGCCGTCCGTCGCGGAACTGCGCCGGATGCTGGCCTTCCAGGGCGGCAATCTCCGACGGTTGTTCAACACGTCGGGCCAGGTGTACCGGGAGCTCGGGCTCGGCGCGAAGCTGCCGGCGATGCCCGAGGCCGGGGCGCTCGCGCTGCTGACCGGCAACGGCCGCCTGGTGAAGCGTCCGTTCGTTCTCGGGGAACGCTTCGGGCTGGTCGGATTTGACCCGGCGGCGTGGGCGCGGGTGTTCGGAGGGTAACGACGTTTTTCTGATTCTGTAGGAAGGTCGCTTGCGACCGGTGCCGGAGCGGAAATCCGTTTGCCCGCCGCACCGGGTTGGGCGAGGTTGCTGGCCGACCCGACTCGAAATCGACTCCTCCTCCCCATGCGCCTGTTGCCCTCTGACCGTCGTTGCTTTGTCGCCGCCCTCCTGCTCGCCGCCGCGATCGCACCGGCCGCCGCGCAGAAGGTCAGCATCACGCCCTTGAAACCTTCGGGTGTCTATGCGTTGGGCGAACGCGCCGGCTGGACGGTCGCGCTGCCTGCGGGCTCGGCCGCGCCGGCCGGCGGCTTCACGTACGAGCTGCGCGAGGACGATCTCGTGGTGCTCAGATCCGGCGCCCTCGATTTGGCCGCGGGTCCGGCGACCATCGACGCGACCGTCAACGAACCCGCCATGCTTTATCTGTCGGTGTCACCCGTGGCCGCCCCCAAGGAGCGCAGCGTGGCGGGAGCCGCGATCGCGCCGGAGCAACTGCAGCCCGCGGTGCTGCGGCCGGCGGATTTCGACGCCTTCTGGGCCGCGAAGCTCAAGGCGCTGGCGGTGGTCCCCGCCGACCCGGTCGTCACCCCCGGCGAGAGCGGACGCGAGGGCGTGGAGTACGCTACTTTCCGGTTGAACAACCTCGGCGGCGCTCACGTCTACGGGCAGCTGGCCAAGCCGGCACGCCCGGGCCGGTTCCCGGCGCTCGTGATCTTCCAGTGGGCGGGAGGGCCGTATCCGTTGCAGAAGGCGTGGGTCGTCGATCGCGCCGCCGAGGGCTGGCTGGCGCTGAACGTCGAGCCGCATGACGTGCCAGGCGACCTGCCGCCGGCGTTCTACGCCGCGCTGCCGCAGATGATCAAAAACTACACGACGATCTACAACGACGACCGCGACCGGTGCTATTTCCTGCCGATGTACCTCGGCGATTGCCGGGCGCTGGAGTATCTGAAGACGCGGCCCGATTGGGACGGGACGACGCTCGTGGTCACGGGGACGAGCATGGGCGGGCAGCAGAGCCTGTGCGTGGCCGGCCTGGATCCGCAGGTCACCGGCCTGGTCGTCAACGAGCCGGCGGGCTGCGATGCCAACGCGGTTCTGCACGGCCGGTCCGCCAGCTATCCCAATTGGGATGCCTCCAAGCCGCGGGTCATGGCCACGGCGCTTTATTTCGATCCGGTCAACTTCGCCTCGCGGATCAAGGCCCGATGCATGGTCGCGATCGGATTCGTGGACCAGACGGCCGCGCCCGCCGGCATCTGGACCGCCTTCAACCAGATTCCCGGGCCCAAGGAGGCCGTGCCGATGATCGATTCGCCGCACAACAACCTCGCGACTCCGGAACAGCAGCGCCCGTGGACCGAACGCTCCGCCGCGTGGCTGGCGGCCCTGGTCCGCGGCGAACAGCCGCCGGCGCCGCCCGGGCACGCCGCCGCCCGGAACTGATTCGAGCGGAGCCGCCGGCCCGCCCGAAATGAAGGCGGCCGGAGCCCGCGGGCCGATTGCCTCAAGAATCGGTCAAAATCGTCGGGTCGACCAGCCAGGGCAACGTGGCCGGCGCTGGTGACTCACGGACAAGGACATAGGAGCCGCCTGCGTCGCAAGGCGGGCTTTCCCCAGATCGGCACGTCCGAGTGTGACTTTAGAATCCGTTTTTTTTGCCGTTATCAATTGTTGGCGAATGAGCCCTCGCGAAGGCCGCCATGCAGATCCACCTTCCATCCCCCCATCCACCTCCACCGCCGCCGCCACCCCCTCCGCAGTCTGCGGCGGCCGCGCGGGCCGACGTCCTGGCGCCCCTGAACGGAGGTCCGCCGAGGGGCGTCGTCCTGGTGGTGGATGATTCGACGCTGGCGCGCGGCGTGGCGGTGAGGGCGCTGCGGGCCCATGGCTATGCGGTGCGGCAGGCTGATTCGGGCCGTCATGGCCTCGCGGAATGGGAGGGCCACAAGTCTGAGATCGTCCTCGTGGTGTCGGACGTCGTGATGCCGGACATGGACGGCCTCTCGATGGCCCGGGAACTGCGCAAGCGATCCCAAACCCTTCCGCTCGTCCTGATGAGCAGCAAACTCGATGACGACAGTCGCTGGATCGCCGAGGAGGCCGGATTCCGCCTGCTGCAAAAGCCCTTCAAGGATCAGGAGCTGACCGGACTGGTGGACCAGTTGCTGCCCGCCTCCCGCCCGGCCTGACGAGTCGCCGCTCCGATGCAGATCGACGCCAATCTCTTGCTGACGGCCGAGACGCTGCACCTGAATCCGGACGTGATCCAGGGAAAGGAGGTCGATGGGGTCTTCGTGCTCAAGTGCGTGCCGGCGCAGACCTATCTGGCCGTGGACTCCCGGCAATGGCAGGTCTTGAACGAGTTCGCCCAACCCAGGACCGTGCCGGAGGTGCTGGGCAATTGCATCCGGAAATGCATCTGCCCGGCCCTGCGCGAATTCTACGAACTCGTCCTCAAGGCGCACCGGGCCGGGGTGCTGTGCGCCGAGGGGCCGCCGCCGGAGCGGCGTCCGGCCGTGAACTGGCCGATGGCAATCCGGCCGCTGGTCCTGCTGCCGATCGCCGCGGTCGCGGCGTTGGTGGTGCCAGTCGTGTTTGTGCTCCATCCGCCGCTCGGCCCGGCGCGGTGGACCGATTGGCTCTGGGGATGGGTGGCGGCCTGTGCCGCGCTCAGCCTGGGCCAGGCCCTGGCGGCCTCCGTGTTGCATGCGGCCGGCGGCGAAATCTACCGCCCGCGCTTCCGCTGGCGCAGCGTGCTGCCGCGCTTCAGCGTCGACCTTCGCGACACCGTCATGGCCGACCGGTGGCACCGGGTCACGGTGGCGGTCAGTCTGATCGTTCCGCTGCTGATGGTCACGGCGGCGGCGCTCTGGCGGCAGTGGCCCTGGAGCGCGATTCCCCTCGCAGTCCTGCTGGGGCAGGGCTGGCCGTTCGGCCCTTCGCCAGCCGGACAGCTGCTCCAGCTTTGCCGGCGTCGGCCGCGCCGCGACACCGACCACGCGCCGCTGTTCCCGGCGCCCATTGGGCTGCGGGCCCGGTGGCGCAGGGCTCGATCGGAATTCGACCTCCGGTTCGCGCTGCTCGAATTCGCCTGGAGCATCCTCTGGGCGCTCATG
>JBAIXJ010000487.1:0-2384 GCA_037916645.1 Opitutales bacterium
CCTGGGCCGTGCGCGCCCCGGGCGTTTGCAGGGAGGCGACCAACGCGAACAGCGGCTGCGCAAGCTCGCCCAAGCCGCACACCTCGGCCGGCCAGTAGTTCATCTGGACGTTGATGTTCAGGTGCCAGTCGCCGTTCCACGGCGTCTGGATCTCCTCGGCCCAGATCCCCTGCAGGTTCGCCGGCAGGCCGCCCGGCCGCGACGACGAGATCAGCAGATAGCGGCCAAAGTCAAAGAACAGCGCCGGCAGCCCCGGGTCCGCCGCGCCCGCCTGAAAGGCCTTCAGCCGCGCCGGCGTCGGCAGCGCCTCCTGCGCGGGATTCGCCGGCCCGAGGCGAAGGCTCACGCGGCTGAACCAGTGCTGGTAGTCGGCAACGTGCGCGCGGCGCAGCTCTGCGTAGGGCTTTGCCGCCGCGCGTGCCAGGTCATCCGCCGCCATCTTCTCCGGCTCGTCGCTGCGCCGGCCGGCAAAGGTGCGGATGTCGGTCGCCGCCGCGATCAGCAGCGTGACCTCATCCGCGCCCCGAATCCGCAGCACGGCATCGCTCACGCGCGTCGTTCCACCCCGGACGAGCGCCCGCAGGCACGCTGCGAACCGCACGCCCCGGCCATCAACGCCGTTGTTGAGCTGTCCCGTCAGGCACAGGCCGTCCTCCCCCGCCGCCGCGGTTGCCGCGCGTTCCGGCCGATCGAGACGCACATCGAGGGAAATGCGGCCGGCCCGGTCGGCGGTGAGGTGCAGCACGACGACCTGATCGGGCGCACTGACGAACGCCTCGCGCTGGAACCGCACTCCGCCCTGCTCGTAGCTCAGGCGCATGACCGCCTCGGCCAGATCGAGCTGCCGCCGGTAGTCCGTCACGGCGCCATCCGCGCCCGGCTGCACAAACTGGAGGTGGAGGTTGCCCAGCACCTGGTAGCACCCGAAGGGGACGTTGGCCCCGGTGCCGAACCCCGAGCCCTTGCCGGCGCAGGTGAAGCTGGCGTCGACCAACCGCTCCGCCTCGGCATTGCGCCCGGCCAGCAGCAGGCGCCGGATCTCCGGCAGCGCGGCCGCCGCATCGGGGCGGTCTGCATCCTGCGGCGAACCGGACCACATCCCGGCCTCGTTCAGCACCACGCGTTCCTCGGCCGTGCCGCCGAAGACCATGGCCCCAAGCCGGCCGTTGCCGAGTGGCGCCGACTCGGTGAACCGCGCCGCCGGCGCGTCGAACCAGATCACGTCGGCTGCCTGGAGGCCGACCCAGCTCAGAACGCCCAGACCGAGCAGCAGGCCGCCACGCCAGGATGGGGAGATGGAGTACCCGTTCATGGCGTCGTGGCCAGCGCCACCGGGCCGAGCAGGCCGGACGGCAGCAAGGGCTTTCCATCGAGGCGATACGGCGCCGTAGTCCACGTCACCCGCTGCGCCTCGGGCAGCGCGTGGTCGCCGATCAGGCGGTTGGCCCAGGTGTTGGTGACGGCGATGCGCAGCTCGTTCCGACCCGGATGCAGGGCGGCGGTGATCTCGACCCGCCAGGGCGCGGTCCACGCGATGCCGCACGGCCGGCCGTTCACGGTCACCTCGGCGACATCGGCCACCCGCCCGAGGTCCAGCCACACCCGCCCTGCGGGATCGGGGCCCGGCGGCCAATCAAACGTCCGCGTGTATTCAGCCGTACCCGAGTAGAAACGGACGCCGGGCTCGGATCGCAGCGACCAGTCCTCCAGCCGGTCGAACACCACCGGGTCCTTCGGCCCGCCGGCGCCCGGGGCGAACGCCACCTGCCACGGCCCGTCGAGCGTCTGCACGGTCCGCGGCTCGAGCCAGTTTGGACCCGTCCGCTCGCCTGCTCCCGCGGCTGGCTGGCCCAGCATGACGAAGATCGAGCCATTCGCTTCGAGGCGCAGAGGCAACTTGGTCCGCCCGGCGTCGATTCGCCACGTGCCGGCGTACCTCATGTCGCCGTCAACCGGATCCCACAGCTGGGGCACGCGCCCGGCGACGCGCAGCGAGACCTCGATCTCCCGCGCCCTGTCGCGCTGGTTGGCCACAAAATAGATGTCCCCCTCCGCCGCCGCGCGGTGCGCCCACGCGATGCCCTCGGCCGGGCGGCCTCCCGCCTCGGTGGCCTCGAAATCGCGCGCCAAGCCCAGCGACGCGAACGACGCCTCGCCGATGGGCCCGCGAATCACGCGCCCCCGGCCCACCGGCCGCACGGCCGCGCCGGCCTCGGGCCAGAGTTCCGCCGCCACCTTGCGCACCGCGGCGTCGGCCGCCGTCCGGTCCTGCAGGCTCGGCGAACGGTCGGGCCGGGTGCACATCACCACCGTCGCCCCGGCCTCGACCAGTTCACGCAAACGGTTCGCCACGGCCGGCGTCATCAGCCCCGGATCGGGCGCCA
>JBAIXJ010000488.1:0-2290 GCA_037916645.1 Opitutales bacterium
CCTGCAGGCGGGCGGCCTTGCCCCGCAACAGCTCGCAGGCGTCCGGATTGCGCTTCTGCGGCATCAGCGAGGAGCCGGTGGAAAGCTCGTCCGGCAGGCGCACGAAGCCAAATTCCGCGCTCGACCAAAGGATCAGGTCCTCGGCAATCCGGGATAGGTGCGCGCCGGCCAGCGCGCACGCCGCCGCGAATTCCACAAACACGTCGCGATCCGCCACCGCGTCCATGGAGTTCTGCGTCAGCCGCGCCCGCCCCCGGACATCGACAAATCCCAATGCCTTGGCGACGACCTCGCGGTCGATCGGCAGCGTCGTGCCCGCCAGGGCGCCCGAGCCGAGTGGGCACCAGTTTGCGTGATCCGCCACCTCCGCCGCGCGCCCGTGGTCCCGCTCCAACATCTCCAGCCACGCCAGGAGGTGATGCGCCAGCGGCACCGGCTGCGCCCGTTGCAGGTGGGTGTAGCCCGGGATGAAGACGTCCCGGTGCGCCGCCGCCGCCGCCAGCGCCGCGCGCTCGGCGGCGCGGAGCCTGGCCTGGAGTTCCGCGCACGCGTGTTTGAAAAACAGCCGCATGTCCGTGGCGACCTGGTCGTTGCGGCTCCGGCCGGTGTGCAGCTTGGCCGCCGCCGGCACGCGCCGGGTCAGCGCCTGCTCGAGATTCATGTGTACGTCCTCGAGGTCGGCATCCCACGTGAAGCGTCCGGCCTCGATCTCGCGCCCAAGGTCGTCCAGTCCGGCCTGGATGGCGTCGCGCTCCGCAAGCGTGATCAGGCCGACCTGCGCCAGCATCGCCGCCTGCGCGCGGTTCACCTGCAGGTCGAAGGGCGCCAACCGGTGGTCGAAGGAAACCGACTCGGTGAACTTCACCATCAGCGTGGACGGTCCCGCGGAGAAACGCCCGCCCCACGTGGCTTGTGTCTTCCTGGGCATATGCGCGACCGATCATCCGCCCGGGAGGAGCGGGGGCAAATAGAAAGATGGATTGCCCGGGCCGATCGGGGCGGCAGATTGGCCGCGTGCGTTGCATCGCTCCAGCTGGATCCATCTTGGCCGCCGTCCTCAGTGTCACCCTCTCGGCGGTCGGCGCCACGTCCCCGTCGCCCGGCGAGCCGGCTGCGGCCGCGCCGGACACCAAATACGCCCGCGTCGCGGTGGCGCCGGCGAAGACCTCGATCTACATCGGCAGCGTCAGCCTCACCGTGCCGCCGCTGACCCGGCGCGACGGCGCCTACGCCGCCGAGTACCGGGCCAAGGTCTTCCCGTTCTTCTTCTTCAACGAGCACGGCGCCCTGTCGATTGACTTTCCGGACGATGATCTGCGCCGGCTGCTGGGCGGCGAAACGGTCCAGTTCAAGGGGCGCGCGGTCAACAGCGCCGGCGAGAAGCGCCGGATCGAGGGCCGCGCCGTGCCGGACGGTCCCGGCGCCAATCGCGGACGCATCAAGATCCGGGTCTGGGCTGGGAAGGTCGAGCTGATCTTCAACTCGGTGTATCAGTTCTCCCCCGCCGGCTGACGCCATGGGGCGAGGCGATGCCGGCAGGGCCCGCGCTCCGCGCGCCGGTCACTCCCGCCAATGCAGGACGATCGGCACCTGAATGGACGAATGCAGGCTCTTGTGCACCGGGCAGGTGCGCGCGATCCGCTCCAGTTCGTCGTCCGGGTCGACGCTGTGCGGCAGCGGCAGCCACACATGGGTCGCCAGCCGCACGATGCGGCGCGGGACGTCGGTGGACATCTCCTTCTCCACCTCGAACCGCGCGCCGTTGAGATCGAGATTCCGGCGTCGCGCGGCGATGGCAATCGTCGTGAGAATGCAGGTCCCGAGTGCCGTGGCCATCAGGTCCGTCGGCGAGAAGGCCGCGCCGCGCCCCTGGTTGTCCACCGGCGCATCCGTTTCCAGCGTGCGCCCGGAGGGTCCGTGGGTGGCGACACAGTGCAGGTCACCTTGGTATTCGCCGGTGATCTTGACCATGGCCCCAGTCTCGCGCGAAACCTGCTCGCGGGGCAAGACGCAAGGCGGCGACGGCCGGCGTGCGCCCGGCCTCAGCGATTCCCGGCCTGGTTCAGCGTCACGGCCAGCGCCTGGCTGGCCGCCGGATCGTTCGGCGACAGGCGCAGGACCTCGCGAAAAGCCGCGGCGGCCGCCGTGAGATCGCCCATCTGAAATCGCGTCGCACCGAGGTTGTACCACGCCGGCGCAAAATCCGGTCTCAGGCGCAGCGCGGTTTCAAACTGCGTGATCGCCTCGGCCTGGCGCCCCGGCAGCTGCGACAGCGCCAGGCCCAGGTTGT
>JBAIXJ010000489.1:0-1693 GCA_037916645.1 Opitutales bacterium
GCACGCCCTGGCTTTCGAGGCGCTGCTCGGGGACGATGTCGCCATACCGTTTGTTCTCGGCCCGCAGGACCGGCTTGCCGCGGACGTGCACAAGCCGCTTCAGGGTGGAGTCGGTGCCGTCGACGAGTGCGGCGATGATGTCGCCCGGGCGCGGCTCGCGCCGCTCGAGCACCGCGAGGTCGCCGTCGAGAATGTGGGCGTCGACCATCGAGTCGCCCCGCACGCGCAGGGCCCAGAAATAATGCTTCCGGGGGTGGCGGAGGCCGAAGACCTTGGGGTCGACGCCGACCGTTTCCTCCGGCGCCTGCTCCTGCATGGCCGGCAGGCCGGCGGGAATGCTGCCGTACACCGGGAGCTCGAAGAGATGCCCCTGCACCTCCCGGGCCCGCAGCCCCCACTTGCGGTCGGCCAGTTTCTGGAGCTGGCCCTTGCGGGACAGCGCGTGGAGGTGGCCCATCACCGTGGTCTGGCTCGCCACCCCCAGGTGCCGGCGGATCTCCCGGGTCGACGGCGGCACGCCCTCCGCCTGGTGGTAGCTGCGGATGAAATCGAGGATCTGCTCCTGGCGCTCGGTGAGCATGGGTTGGCGTTCCTTTGAACGGTGTTCATATGAACGGTATTCGGGTGAAAAGACAAGAGAAAAGAACGGCCGAAGCCTTTTCCGTAGGAGCCCAGCGGAAACGGAGGGCTCGGAGAAGGCGGGACCAATCTTCACCGCCGATTGCCAGCCGTCGCCAAGCCTATGGCCGGCAGGCGCTGATGGGCGGAGGAATTCCATGGCCACGCTTTCGCTGCGCTCACGCGGCTACCGGCGCGGGCTTCGTCTCCACCTCCCCGAGTTTTGCGCCCTCCCTTCTCCTCTGCGCTCGTCTCGTCTCTGCGGTGCAACAACGGGCCGGGAACACCGCCGGGACGGGACGCACGCAGATTGGCCCTTTGCGCTCAGGCCACAGCGCCCGGCGCTTGGCCCTTAGCCTTTTGCGCCTGGCGCCCTACTCCAGCGCCAGCTCCGGCGGCTCCGCCTCCGGCGGGGCGAGGCACTGCGGCCCTTCGTTGCGGCTGTTGCTGACGAACCGGCTGACGGGGCGCACGGTCATCCGGTCGGCCGGCAGCGGCACGGTGAGCGCGCGGAATTCGTCCTCGGGCAGCGGCTGATCGCCGAGCCAACGCGCCATCGTTTCGGCGGTGAGCATGACCGGCATCCGGTTGTGGATCGTTGCCACCAGCGCGTTCGGCTCAGTGGTGAGGATGGTGAAGGTCTCGGGCAGATTGTCCCCCGCCGGCTCCCAGAGGCCCGCGAACGCGAACGGCTCCTCGCCCTGCAGCATGAAGACCTGGGGCAGCTTCAGCTTGCCCAGCGTCTTCCACTCGTAGAATCCGTTCGCCGGCACGAGGCAACGCCGCCGCGCCGCGGCCTGCCGGAACGCCGGCGAAGTGGCGGCCGTCTCGGCCTTGGCGTTGGGCAGCATCTGCCGCCGCGGCTTCGCGCGCTCGTAGAACGGCACGTAGCCCCACATCATGCCGCGCAGCTCCCCGCCCTCCGGGCCCGCCGCGACGACGGGCACGACGTTGGTCAGGCCGACGTTGAAGCGCGGCTGCACCCAGTCCGGCAGCGTGAGCTTCCGCGCCAGCGCCTGGGCGATCGCCGCGAGCGCCGCGTCGGTCTTGTGCAGCACGTACCGGACGCACATGG
>JBAIXJ010000490.1:0-4571 GCA_037916645.1 Opitutales bacterium
TTCCCGATGACCGATTGCCAGATTTCACGATTTCCGCAGCGCCTGCCCGCACAAAACCCACCCCGGGGTTGACGGAGCCCGCCGGCGGTGCAAGGTTCCGGGCGAATACGACAACCTCAATCCTTACTCGATATGGCCTACGAACTTCCGAAACTTGACTACGCGTACAACGCCTTGGAGCCGCACATCGACGCGCGGACGATGGAAATCCATCACACCAAGCACCACCAGGCCTACATCAACAACGCCAACAACGCCCTGAAGGACCAGGCCGCGCTCGCGGCGCTCGACGTCAATGCCCTCATCGCCGACCTCGGCAAGGTGCCGGACGCGATCCGCACCGCGATCCGCAACAACGGCGGCGGCCACAGCAACCACACGTTCTTCTGGAAGATCATGGGGCCCGGCAAGGGCGGCCTCCCCAAGGGCAAGCTCGCCTCGGCCATCAGCGCCAGCTTCGGCGGCTTCGACAAGTTCAAGGAGGAGTTCGCCAAGGCCGCGGCCGGCCGCTTCGGCAGCGGCTGGGCCTGGCTCGTCGTGACGCCCGACAAGAAGCTCGCGATCGGCTCCACCGCCAACCAGGACAGCCCGCTGATGGGCAAGGCGGTCGCGGGCCTCGAGGGCAAGCCGGTCGTCGGCCTCGACGTCTGGGAGCACGCCTACTACCTGAACTACCAGAACCGGCGGCCCGACTACATCGCCGCCTTCTGGAACGTGGTCAACTGGGACGCCGCCGAGGCGAACTACGTCGCCGCGACGAAGTAGCCCGTCCCTGGTCATCCTGTGGCCGGGGTCGGCGACCCCGGCTCCCGTGGTCGTTGGTTCGCCGTCTTGACCTGTAGGCTGCCAGCTCGCTGGCGCCGAAATGCGCGAGCAAGCTCGCCGCCTACAGGTAAGTGATACGCGCCGCTGGCAACCTGACCGTTGCCCGTTGAACCTTGCGCGTTGGGCGTTCCCAGCCCGCTACCGCCCGAGCCAGTAGCTCGCCTGCGAGCACTCGCCCAGCGCCGTCGGGCTGATGCGCCGGGCCTTCTGCGTCTCGGTGTCGAGAATCCAGAGGCTGCGCTGGTTCGCCTGGCGGGAGGTGTAGATGAGATGCCGCCCGTCGGCCAGCCAGCAGGGCTCGATCGCGTCGAGCGGGGCGTGGGAAACCTGCTGCGCGGTCCGGGTGGAGAAACTGTAGACCGCGATCTGGTAGCCGCTGCCCACGGCGGCCGTGAACGCCAGCTTGTCCGCGTCCCAGCGGCACCAGTCCGGCTCGGCGCAATAGCGGCTGATGTTCGTCGCCAGCCGCTGGGGCTGCGCGCCGACCGCCGCCGGCATCACGTAGAGCTGCGGCCCGGGCTCGGAGGTGAAGACGAGGCGCGAGCCGTCGGGAGACCAGCACGGGCCGGCCTTGACGGCGGACGAGCGCGTCAGGCGCGAGATCATCTTGCCCTGCGCGTTGCTGACGTAGAGTTCGGAGTTGCCCTCCCCGCTCAGCACCATCGCCACGCGGCTGCCCTCCGGGCTGTACCGGCCGCCGGTGTTGGTGCCCCGCACGCTGACGAACAGGGAAGGAACGCGCGTCGCGAGGTCGAGGACGTAGATGTCCGGGAAGCCATTCCGGTAGCTGGTGAAGATCAGGCGGCGGCCGTCGGGCGACCAGCGGGGCGTGACGATCTGGCGGCTGACGCCGGGCCAGCCGACCACCTCGCCGCCAAACAGGTCGGAGGTCATGATCTCCATGCCCGCGCCCCGGTTGCTGATGAACGCCAGCTTGCCGGCGAAGAAGCCGCGCAGCCGGCTCGTGCGTTCGACGGCGACGTCGGCGGCGCGCAGCAGGGCGTTGCGCGCGCTCGTGCCGGTCACGACCTCGCTGGCCACGGCGGCGCCCGACCCGCCGCGCGTGATCTCGACGCGCACCTGGTTCGCCCCCACCTGCGTGAAGTTGAAATCGTAGGCCGCGTCGGTCGCGACCCGGCGGTAGGCGCCGTGCGCATCGAAGGCGAGCCGCGCCAGGCTGCCGAGTTCCTCGGGCGAGCCGCTGACGCGGATCGGGATGCTGTTGCGGTCGACGTTGATCTCGACCGTGCCCACGTTCTGCTGGGCGAAGGCCGCCGTCGTGACGGCGAGAAGAAGGAGGCAGACAGGAATACGCATGGAGATTCGGGCCGAAGGGACCGCGACGCGCGCGGCGAGTTCGTTATTTACACCCCGACGCCCGTGCTCAACGTAAATCCGCCTTTGCGCAGCCGGCGCTTGTGTTTGCCGACGATCGGCCCACCTTGGGCCACCTCCGCCACGTGACCTCGGACGCCATCAGGGAAGCCCTCAAGCAGGTGAAATATCCCGGCTTCAGCCGCGATATCGTTTCGTTCGGACTGGTGAAGTCGGCCGCGCTGGTCGACGGCACCGCGAAGGTCTCGCTGGCGCTGACGACGTCCGATCCCAAGCTGCCCACCGCGCTCAAGGCCGACGTCGAGAAGGCGCTGCGGGCGCTGCCGGGCGTGAAAGCGACCCTTGTGGAAATCACGGTCGCGCCGGTCCGCGCACCGGCCGCCGCCGCCGCGGGCCCGGCCGCCGCCGGCATGCCGCAGGGCATCAAGCACGCGGTGGCGATCGCGAGCGGCAAGGGCGGCGTGGGCAAGTCGACCTTCGCCGTCAACCTCGCCTGCTCCCTGGCGCAGGTTCTGGCGGGCCGGGGCCACGCGGAGCGGGTGGGTCTGCTGGACTGCGACATCTACGGCCCCACGGTGCCGCTGATGATGGGCCTGGGCGGGCGGCCGGAGATCGAGGGCGACGGCGCGGAGGCCATGCTGCTGCCGATGGAAAACCACGGCGTCAAGGTCATGTCGATGGGCTTCCTGGTCGACGACGACACGCCGGTGATCTGGCGCGGCCCGATGATCATGAAGACCGTGCAGCAATTCGTGCAAAATGTCCGGTGGGGCGAGCTCGAGGTGCTGCTGATCGACCTCCCGCCGGGCACGGGCGACGCGCAACTCTCGCTGGTGCAGACGCTGCCGCTCGACGGCGCGGTGCTCGTCACCACGCCGCAGCTCGCCGCGACCAACGTGGCGCGCAAGGGCGGCCTGATGTTCCGCAAGGTGAACGTGCCGCTGCTTGGCGTCGCGGAGAACATGAGCTATTTCATTGATCCCGCGGGAGGCCGGCACCACCTGTTCGGCGAGGGCGGCGGCGCGCGCACTGCCGAGGCCCTCGGCACCAGCCTCCTCGGCCAGGTGCCCCTGCTGCCGGAGATCCGGGCCGGGGGCGACGCCGGCCTGCCGGTCGTCGTCAGTCATCCCGACAGTCCGGCGGCCAAGTCGTTCTCCGCCATCGCGCAGAGTTTGCTTGACCGGCTGGCCGCGGGTGGGCGTTGAATTGACAGTCCTTTTCAGTCACATCTAGGTTACACACCATGGCGCTGACCCAAGAAGACGTGCTTTCCGCGTTGCGCACGTGCCGCGACCCGGAAATCCCCGTCAACATTGTGGATCTCGGACTGGTCTACGCGGTGGACGTCCAGGAGACCGGCGCCGGCGACCCCGGCTATGAGGTCAGCGTCAGGATGACCCTGACGTCACCCGGCTGTCCGATGTCGCAGGCGATCTCCGCGGCGGTGCAGCGGAAGCTCCTCAGCCTCGAGCGCGTCCGGCAGGCCAAGGTGGATCTCGTCTGGGAGCCCGCCTGGCATCCCTCGATGATCACCGCCGAAGGCCGCCACCAGCTTAATCCCAACTGACGCCGTGGTCTCCATGTCTTACCCAGCCAAAGAACCTGAAACAACGCGCGATTTCGTAAAGCAATCCTCGCTGTATCAGGAGTTCCTCGCCGAGCGGGAGGAGATCCTGCGCCACAAGTGGCTCGAGTCCGAGCGTCTCGGCTACGACATCGGTTTTGAGCGGGCGCTGCTGGACTGGATCCGGAAACACCGCGACGGCTGGCGGGCCCACCGGCGGGCGCTGCTCCAGCAGCAGCAGGCGCAGGCCGCGACGCGGACCGCGGCGGTTGACCCCAAGAAGCAAGGCTGACCCCGGTTCAGGCGTCTAGCCGGGCTGCGAGGGAGTCGGATCCGGGAGGGGGAACACCACCTCCGGCATCTTCTTGTCGAAGAAAATGTTTTTGTGAGTGACGCTCATGGACAGGGCCACGGCGAGGTCGGCCTTGATCACGCCCAGGTGCCGCGCGGCGGCGGCGATCCGCGTCTGGCAGCGGGTATCGACGTTGTTCAGGCTCGCGGCCTTGGCGGCTGAACCGACGGCGATGCCGAGATCGATGCACCGCAGCTGGCAGATCGGCCCCGCAAATTCCCAGTCGGCCGCGGCGGCGGTCTGGTGCGCCGGCCGCGCCTTGAGGAATTCGGCGCAGGTCGCGTAGCCGCAGGCGCCGCAGTCGTACTGGGGCGGATACCAGCCCGCCAGGCCGATGAACAGGACGAGGTCGAGCTTCTCCGCCGTGTCGGCGTCGCGGAGCCAGATTGCCTCGCGCCGCTGCTCCCCGCGGGCCCGGAGCCAGTCCGCCAGGCGTTTCAGCGTCGGCCGATCCTCGACGATCACCGTCTCGACGAAGGGCGCGCCGCCCTTGAG
>JBAIXJ010000491.1:0-1730 GCA_037916645.1 Opitutales bacterium
CTGCTCCCCAAGGGCTCGATCCGCATCTCCGAGGTCGCCGCCAACGGCCGGAACTACACCGCCTACGACCCCGAGGAGCTCACCGTGGACGTCCCCGCGGAGGGCGAGCGGATCAAGTTCAAGGTCACCATCGAACCCACCGGGAAAGGCTGACCGCCATGCCCCTCGCCACCACCATCGCCCGCCAGGCGACGCACGCGCTGGTCACGTTCGCCGGCTCGATCGACAGCCGCACCGCGCCCGAGGCGCAGGCGGCGGTCGAGCCGCTGCTCGCCGAGTTCACCGTGCTCGTGCTCGACCTGACCGGGGTTGCCTACATGTCGAGCGCCGGCCTGCGCGTCCTGCTGCTCATCCACCGCCACCTCGCCGCCCGCAGCGGCAAGGCGGTCCTCGTGGGCCTGAGCCCGCAGCTCGCCGACACGATGCAGGTGACCGGCTTCCTGCCGTTCTTCGAGACCCACGCGCAGCTCGCCGACGTGAAACTCTAGGGCCGTCATGGACCTCCGCATCGACTTCTACCCGACCCACGAGATCGCGGGCTTCAAGGTCCGCATCGGGCGTCCGCTCCCGTTCGGCGCCAGCCTCGTGCCGGGCGGCGTCAACTTCTCGGTCTTCTCCCGCCACGCCACGGCGTGCGCGCTGGTCCTCTTCGACAAGGGCGAGCGCGAGCCGCGGGCCGAGCTGCCGTTCCCGCCGGAGTTCCGGATCGGCGACGTCTTTTGCATGATCGTCTTCGGGCTCGACTTCGAGGAGACCGAATACGGCTACCGGATGGACGGGCCGTTCGCGCCCGAGCGCGGGCACCGGTTCGACCGGACGCGGGTGCTGTCGGATCCCTACGCGCGCCTGCTCGCCGGCCGGAACACCTGGGGCGTCGAGCCGGACTGGACCCTCCCCTACCCGCACCGGTCGCGGTTCGCGTTCGACGATTTCGACTGGCAGGGCGACCGGCCGCCGGCGATCCCGCTCGAGGACCTCATCATCTACGAGCTGCACGTGCGCAGCTTCACCCGCCACCCGTCCGCCCGGGTGAAGCACCCCGGCACCTACGCCGGGCTGGTCGAGAAGATCCCCTATCTGCGGGAGCTGGGCGTGAACTGCCTCGAGCTGATGCCGATCTTCGAGTTCGACGAGTTCGAGAACAGCCGCGTCCATGCCGCCACCGGCGAGCGGCTCGTGAACTACTGGGGGTACAGCACCGTGGGGTTCTTCGCGCCCAAGGCCGGCTACGCGGCCACCGGCGCACTCGGCATGCAGATGGACGAGCTCAAGACCCTCGTCAAAACGCTCCACCAAGCGGGCCTCGAGGTGATGCTCGACGTCGTCTTCAACCACACCGCCGAGGGCAACGAGCAGGGCCCGTACATTTCCTTCCGCGGCATCGACAACCAGACCTACTACATCCTCACCCCCGAGGGCTACTACTACAACTTCAGCGGCTGCGGCAACACCCTCAACTGCAACAACCCGGTCGTCCGCAACCTGGTGATCGACTGCCTGCGCTACTGGGCCGCCGAGTACCATATCGACGGCTTCCGTTTCGACCTCGCCTCGGTGTTGGGCCGCGACCCGTTCGGCGCGCCGATGTCCAACCCGCCCCTGCTCGAAACCCTGGCCTTCGATCCGGTACTGGCGAAGTGCAAGCTGATCGCCGAGGCCTGGGATGCGGGCGGCCTATACCAGGTGGGCTCCTTCCCCGCTTACGGGCGCTGGGCCGAGTGGAATGGGAA
>JBAIXJ010000492.1:0-5504 GCA_037916645.1 Opitutales bacterium
TGATCTGCAGCTCCCGGATGTCGTAGCGGACGGCCTTGAAATCAGGATTCATCCAGATCTTCTCGTTCTGCTTGAACTCCTGGATCCCTCGCGTGACCCGTCCCTCGGGAGACACTTCAAGATACCCGGCATCGGGCGCGATCACGCGGTACAATCGATCCAGGTCCTTGTTCTTGGCCCAACCGATGCAGTCGCGGATGGCTTGCTCCACGCGGGGACGCTCGGCCGCAAGGTCGCGGGCATCGGGTCGGGCCGGTCGGCAGGCCACGAGCAACCCCGCGCAGCCCAGCAGCAGCGCGAGCGCCATCGGCGCGGCAGGGGCAACGCCGCCGCCGGCGTTTCCGCTCGAGCTGGACGCGAGCGCGTTCATTGATCCGGTTTCGTAGCGGCGGCGGGATGGTGGCGCAAGCGGATAGCCGCCAGCGGAGAAGCCGGCGGCGGGTCGGGGCCATGCAGCCCGCCGAACGCTGCGCACCCGTCAGCGCGGGGGGCTCGCGACCCGGCCGCGGGCCCGGCCCTGGCCACAAACCGCTTCGCGCGCGTCGGCCACGAAAGCCTCGATGTCCGCCGGCCGCGTGTCCCACGAGCACATGAGCCGGTGGCCGTGGGCGCCGATGAAGTTGTAGAAGTGCCAGCCGCGCGCATGCAGGGCCTCGGCCGCGCCGGTTGGAAATTCGACGAACAGCGCGTTCGCGTCGGGCTCGACGAGGATCCGGACCCCCGGCAGGCGGCGCAGCGCGGCGGCGAGCTTTCGCGTCATGCGGTTGGCGTGCGCCGCGCGGCGGAGCCAGGCGCCGCCCTGCAGCAGGCCGACCCACTGGGCGCTGAGGAAGCGCATCTTGGCGGCGAGCTGGCCGGCCTGTTTGCACCGGTACTCGAACTCGCGGGCGAGGGGGCGGTTGAAGAAGACGACGGCTTCGGAGGTGTGCATGCCGTTCTTGGTGCCGCCGAAACAGAGGACGTCGACGCCGGCGCGCCAGGTGAAGTCGGCGGGCGTGAGGCCGTCGCGGGTGCCGAGCGTCACGGCGGCGTTGGCGAAGCGCGCGCCGTCCATGTGCACCGCCAGCCCGTGGCGGCGGGCGAGGCCGGTGAGGGCGCGGATTTCGTCGACCGTGTACACCGTGCCCCATTCCGTGGGCTGCGTGAGCGACAGCACGCGGGGCTTGGGGTAGTGGATGTCCGTCCGTTTGCGGATCACGCGCTCCACCTGCGCGGGGTCGAGTTTGCCGTCGGGCCCGGTGGCGACGAGGATCTTGGTGCCGTTGGAGAAGAATTCCGGGGCGCCGCACTCGTCCGTCTCGACGTGCGCGTAGTCGTGGCAGATCACGCTGTGGTAGCTCTGGCACAGCGCGGCCAGGGCGAGGGAATTGGCCGCCGTGCCGTTGAAGACGAAGAACACCTCGCAGTCGGTCTCGAACACGCCGCGCAGGAGGTCGCACGCGCGGGCCGTCCACGCGTCGTCGCCATACGACGGATGCCGGCCGTGGTTCGCGGCGGCGAGGGCCGCCCAGGCCTCGGGGCAGATGCCGGAGGTGTTGTCGCTGGCGAGATCATGGCGCGGCGCGGCGGGCCGCGCGGCGGAGGCCGCGGATTGCTTGCGCATGGAACGAGTGGAGCCGATTCGCTCCGCCGACGCTATCCATTTCCAGAATCCGGGGGTAGCGCGGTCTTGCACTGTCCGGCGGTTGACGCTTCGCTGGCGGCATGTCGGAGCCGGACGTCAATCTGTACCTGGTGGGCTTCATGGGCACGGGGAAGACGACGGTCGGGCGGGCGGTCGCCCTGCGGCTGGGCTTCCAGGCGATGGACAGCGATCACGAGATCGAGCGGCGGGCCGGCCGGACGGTGGCGCAGATTTTCGCAGAGCAGGGGGAGGCGGCGTTCCGGGCGCTCGAGCGCCGGGTGATCGAGAGCGGGCATCCGGCGCGCGGCGTGGTGATGGCCTGTGGCGGCGGCCTGATCGTGCCGCCCGGCATGCTGGAACTGCTGCGCACGAAGGGCGTGATCATCTGCCTCCACGCCTCGCTCGAGACGATCCTCCGGCGCACGGCGCCGACCCGCACCCGGCCCCTGCTCGACGTCGAGGATCCGGCGGCGCGCATCCGCCAGCTCTACGCCGAGCGCGAGGAAATCTACAAGCGCGCCGGCACCGTCATCCTGACGGACTTCCGGCCGCTGCATGACGTCATGATGCACGTGCTGCGCACCTACCGGCGCGAGGCGCGCGATTGGGAGCGGAGGCAGGGCGGCACGCCGGCGCGGGAATCGGGCGCGCCTTCCGCGGCGGACGCGGCGAGGGCCGGGCGGATCCCGGACGGCGGCGGCGCCCCGCGGTAGGCGGATCGGACGGCCGTTCGAGGCATGCCATGGATCCGCGCCAGACGGAACTGCGGCGCCGGCTTCTGGCGCTGGGCTTTGATGAGGTCGCCTTTGCGCCGGCCGACACCGCGGCCTCCGGCTGGGGCCTGCCGCATTGGCTCGCGGCGGGCGCGCACGCCGACATGACGTGGCTCGAGCGGACCGCGGCGAAGCGCATGAATCCCGATCTGGTTCTGCCCGGCGCCCGGTCGGTCATCGCGCTGGGGATCAACTACTGGCCCGGCGGGCCGGCGCCCGGCGAACCGAAGGCGGCACGGAGCCCGGTGTGGGCGCGGTACGCCCTCCACGAGGACTATCACGAGACCGTCAGGTCGGGGCTGCAGGCGGCCGCGCGCGCGCTGGAGGAGATCTGCGGCGTGGGCGGCGGCGATTACCGGTATTATGTCGACACCGGGCCGGTGATGGAGCGCGGCTGGGCGGAGCGGGCCGGGCTCGGGTTTCTCGGCAAGAACGGCATGCTCATCTCGCGCACGCACGGCAACTGGCTGCTGCTGGCGGCCATCCTGGTCCGCCTGGATCTGGAGCCCGATCCGCCGCTGCGCCCAAGGTTGGCCGCCGCCCCCGGGTCGGCGAACCCGGCGCGCCTCGGCCTGTTGTGCGGGAAGTGCACGCGCTGCATGGACGCCTGCCCGACCGCGGCGATTCCGCGGCCCGGCTGGGTCGACGCCCGGCGCTGCATTTCATACCAGACCATCGAAAACCGGGGCGCGATCCCCCGCGACCTGCGGCCGGGGATCGGCGACCGGATTTTCGGCTGCGACATCTGCCTCGAAGTCTGCCCGTGGAATCGCTTCGCGCGCGCCGGACGCGGCATGCTGGTGGCCACGCGCCGTGAGATCGCGGCGACGTCGCTGGCGGAGCTGCTCGAGCTGACCCCGGCCGGCTTCGCCCGGCTGTTCCGCCGCACCCCGATCAAGCGTCTCAAGCTGGCCGGCCTCCTGCGCAACGCCTGCGTCGTGGCGGGCAACGTGGCGGCCGGGGCCGGCGCGGCGGACCCGTTGCTGGCGCCGTTGCTGCGGCTGGCGGGGCACGCCGATCCGGTCGTGCGCGGCCATGCCGTGTGGGCGGTGCGGCGCATCGCGGGCCCGGCGGCGCGCAGCCTGCTGGCGGCCGCCCGGGCGCGCGAGAGCGAGGCGTCCGTCCTGGGGGAGTATGACGTGGAGATCCCCGGCGCCGGCGCTACGGGAACAGCTCCTTCATCCGCGTGACGAAGAACGGCGGGGGCCGGACCGGACGGCCGTCGCGGTCGATGAACGCGTGCGCCGTCCTCGCCGTGGCGAGCAACTCCTCGCCGCGGCGCACCTCGTAGGAAAGCTCGATGCGCAGCAGCGGCCTGTCCGCCAGGGTGGTGAGAATGGCCAGCGTGTCGTCGTAGAATGCGGGTTTCAGGTACTTGACCGCGACCTCGAGGACCGGGAGGCGGTAGCCCGCCGCCTCCAGTTCGCGATAGGAGATGCCGTGCTCCTTCAGGAGGGTGGTGCGGCCGATTTCAAACCACGGCAGGTAACTGCCGTGGTACACGATGCCCATCATGTCGGTTTCAGCGTACCGGACGGAGACTTCGATGCGGGACTTGATCATGCGGGTGACGGGGGCGTAACGGCCGGAGCGGACGGCCCGGCCCGCCCGGATGCGGCGTCGGGACCGCCGCCGAAGAGGAGGTGCGCGGAGCGGGTCCAGTTGTCAACGCGGGCCCGGGCCCAGGCCCGGCCGGCGGCGCCGTAGCGACGGCGCAGGTCCGGATCGGCGATGAGGCGCGCGAACGCCGCGGTCAGCGCGGGCCGGTCGTCGGGCGGGACGAGCAACCCGGTCATGCCGTCGGCCACGGCTTCGGACACGCCGCCGACCGCGTGGGCCACGACGGGAAGGCCGTGCGCGGCGGCCTCGAGATAAACGAGCCCGAAGCCCTCGACGCTGTCGCCGTGCTCGATGCTCGTCATCGCGAAGATGTCGGCGCGGCCATAGAGGCGGCCGAGTTCCTCGTCGGGCACGTCACCCAGGAAACGGACGGCGAGGTCGGAAGTGCCGGCGGCCTGCCGCAGGCGCTCCTCGTAGTTCTCCTTGCTGTTGCCTCCCGCGAGCCAGTATTCGACCCGGGCCCGCTCGGCGGCGGGCAGGGCTTGCAGGGCCTCGATGATGCAGAGCTGGCCCTTGCGGGGATGCAAGCGGCCCACCGTCAGGATGATGACCCGGCCGCCGGTCTCCGGCTGCGCCGCGCCGGAGGCGGGCGCGAGATCCGATCGCGGTCCTCCGGGCGTCAGCAGAATCCGGTCGGCGGCGTCCGGAAAATGGGTGCAGAGCAGGCGGCGGGTGTAGTCGGTCAACACGCTGATGCGTCCGGCCCGGCGGATGAGGCGGCGGGCCAGGCTGCGGCTCAGGGGGCCACGGTGGAGGCGCAGGATCTCCGAGCCGTGGAAGGTGAGCACGAGGCGCTTGGGGCGAAATCCCGGGACTAACTGCAGCCACATCATCGCCCGGATCGGCCCGGGCTCCGGCAGGTAAACTGTCGCGTAGCGCAGCCGCCGGCGGTGCGTGATGAACTCGCGCATCAGGGTGGCCACGCAGGTGAGGTTGTGGGTGCCCTTCAGGGGCAGCCGGCGCAGCCGGAACGGCCACGGCTTTTCCACGGTCCCGGCGGGGGCGGCCTGCGCCCACACCTCGAGGTCGTAGCCCGATTCCGCCGCTGCCCGGGCGATCTCGCCGGTGAACGTGGCGATGCCGCCGTGGTAGGGATGGAACTCGTGGGTGATCAGGTAGACCAGCGGCGACCGGCCCCCCGGGGCGTCGCGGCGATCGGCGGTGGAAGACGCGGTGGTCGTGTCGGCAGGCAAGTGTCTGGACCCTTATGGTGCCGCCGCGCGGGCAGGCAAATGGATACTGCCGCGCTCCGAGGCGGCCGTCGCGTGCGTCCGGCCGGCAGCGGGTGATGGGGGAGAAGATCGCGGCAGAAAGGGCATTGGAACTTTTCTGTCAGGCCCGGTACAATGGCGTGTTCGAAATTCACCGGAAATTCGCCGCCTTTGCTCTTTCCCCGGCCGCGAAGATGGGGAAGATTAGGGTTTACAGCGGGAACGGCTATAACTTACAAAAGCGCAACATGGCACAAGCTGTCGAATCAAGCCCGG
>JBAIXJ010000493.1:0-2539 GCA_037916645.1 Opitutales bacterium
GTCATGACGGGCCTGGCCCGGTGGCTTACGGCCGGGACGGTGCTCGGGATGCTCCTGCTCGGCTGCGACCAGACGCGCTTCACCGGCGGCCGCTGGTGGCACGGGCTGTTCCTGCCCGCCGGCATGGCGGTGTTCGCCTACGTCCTCCTGCGGGCCGAGGCCGTGACGCTCTGGCAGCGCGGCATCACCTGGCGCGGCACGCACTACCCGCTGCGCGACCTGATGGAGAACCGCCTCTAGCCCACGGCTGCCCGCCGGCCCGCGTTCGGCTGCCTGCCGGTGAGGGCGAGGAGCCGGGCGACCAAGCCATCCAGCGAGCCGGATCCCCCCGGCCGAGCGCGGCGGACTTGCGATGACAGGGGGAGTCGGAGCTGCCCGCCCCCGCGCGGGCGCGCGGTCAATACGTGCCGCGCAGGAAATCGGCGCGCACGGCGAGCACGAACGGTTCCCGGCCGGTGGCCCGGATGACCATGAGGTCGTTGCCCTCGTCGACCCAGACCTCCTCGTTGGGCGCGCGGGTGAACAGCTCGCCGGCAAAGGTGTATTTCTCGCCCGGCCGCGGGAGGCGCGTGGTCTTGTCGTCCTTGCGGACCGCGAGCTGGTTGGCCACGAAGTTCTTCGCGATCTCCTCGTCGAGGATGGCTCTCCGGCCGGGCTTGAGGCCTTCCGCGATCGAGCGCCCGCGCCGGTCGAAGGTGACCGTGTAGATGAGGCGCTCGGACTGCGGCGTCTCGATGGCCCAGACCACGACGTTCTTGTGGGCCCCCTGCTGAAGTTGCGGGTCCGGCCGCCCGAAGCGCTTCTCGATCTCGGAGGCGGTTTCGCCCAGCGCCGCGTGCAGCGGCCGGCCGGCAAGGCCGGTGACGAACAACCAGGCGAGGACGAGGATGCGGCGCAGGCGCATGGTGGATCAACCGATCAGGTTCCGGAGGGCGGCGAGGTATTTCTCCTGCGTGCGGCGGATGACCTCGGCCGGCAGGCGCGGGCCCGGCGGCCGCTGGTCCCACCGGATGGCGAGGAGGTGGTCGCGGACGAACTGCTTGTCGTAGCTCGGCGGCGAGCAGTCGGGGCGGTAGTCGGCCGCCGGCCAGTAACGCGAGGAATCGGGCGTGAGCACCTCGTCGATGAGGAACAGGTTGCCCGCGGCGTCGGTGCCGAACTCGAACTTGGTGTCGGCGAGGATCATCCCGGCCTGGCGGGCGCGGTCGTGGCCGAACTGGTAGAGCTGGAGGCTGAGGGCCTTGACCTTGGCGTAGAGCTCGGCGCCGATCGCGGCCGCGCCCTGCGCGTCGTTGATGGGCTCGTCGTGCTGGCCCTTGGGCGCCTTGGTGGTCGGCGTGAAGATCGCCTGCGGCAGGCGCTCGGCTTGGTGCAGGCCCGCCGGCAGCTTGAGGCCGCAGACTTCGCCGGTTTTCTGATAGGAACTCCAGCCGCTGCCGATCAGGTAGCCGCGCGCCACGCACTCGATCGGCAGGGGGTTCAGCTTCCGGACCACCATGCTCCGCAGCTGGAGGTCGCGGGAAAGGTGGTATTTGTCGGCCATCAGGCCGTGCTGGTCGGGGAGGAGGTGGTTGGTGATGAGGTCGGTCGTCTGCGCGAACCACCACAGGCTGATCTGCGTGAGGACGATGCCCTTGCCGGGGATGCCGTCCGGCAGGATCACGTCGAAGGCCGAGAGGCGGTCGGTGGCGACGAGGAGCAGCGCGTCGCCGAGGTCGAAGATCTCCCGCACCTTGCCCGAGGCGAGCTTGGGAAAGGGCAGGCCGTCGATGGTGGTGACGGCGTGCGGCGGGATGGCTTGGGCGATTTCGTTGTACGTCATGGCGGAAAGAGAGGGTGCTTGCGGACGGGCGTCTCCACCTTTGGCGGCAGAGGAAACGGCGGGCAAGCCTGCATCTTGGCCCGCCGAAAAAAAGCCTTGCCGGGGGCGGGCCGGGCCGTAGGGTGCCCGATTCCGCGCTCGGGGTCCCCATCGTCTAGCCCGGCCCAGGACACCACCCTTTCACGGTGAGAACCGGGGTTCGAATCCCCGTGGGGACGCCAGCCTTCGCTTCTGCAGCGCAGAAGCTATTGAGGAGTTGCGATTCGTTTGGCCGGAGTGGCCACCTGTTGCGCAATGCGGAATATGGCCAGGAATTCCGCCATCGCTCCACGAGGAATCAACAGCTTATGTCTGTTGTCGTCGCCCCCAATCGTCGGTGTCTCGGGATTGACTGCTTTTGTCCCTCTTGGGCGCTGGCGCGTTGCCCTCCGTCAGATCGCAGTGCGCGTTCAGCCACTTCGATCCGAGGGAACCCATTGCCTGGGCAAGTGATCGAGGAAGGCAATCGGCGCGGACTCTGATGGCCCATACCGATGCGGCGTTCGGCCGCGAATAGAGCCATTTCCCCGGCTAGCGAACCGCTACTCACCAGCTATGCCGCGGCAGGCCCGCTTCGCATGGACCGGTGCTTGCAGCGCCGCCGCGCGCAGAGCCGCTCCTTCATCTCGTCGATGCCCTGACCGGGTGAGTCTCCCCCGCCTCAGGGCCGATATCTGA
>JBAIXJ010000494.1:0-1833 GCA_037916645.1 Opitutales bacterium
CGGTCCACAACCACTACAAGCGCATCGAGAGCCGGGTCGCCATCGACGACGTGGAGCTGCAGAAGTCGAACATCCTGCTCCTCGGCCCCACCGGCTCCGGCAAGACCCTGCTGGCCCAGACCTTGGCCAAGGTGCTGGACGTGCCCATCGCCATGGCGGATGCCACGACGCTGACCGAGGCCGGCTACGTGGGCGAGGACGTGGAGAACATCCTCACCAAGCTGCTCCAGGTCGCCAACTACGACGTGGAGCGCGCCCAGCGCGGCATCGTCTTCATCGACGAGATCGACAAGATCGGGCGCAAGAGCGAGAACCCCTCCATCACCCGGGACGTCAGCGGCGAGGGGGTGCAGCAGGCCCTGCTCAAGATCCTTGAGGGCACGGTCTGCAACGTGCCGCCCCAGGGCGGGCGCAAGCATCCCAACCAGGAGTACATCCAGGTCAACACGTCCAACATCCTCTTCATCTGCGGGGGCGCGTTCGTGGGCCTGGAGCACTTCCTGAAGAAGCGCCTCGGGACCCGCTCGCTCGGCTTTCACATCAATCCGGACGATCACAATCTGACGCCGGAGGAGATGATGAAGATGATCGCCCCGGAGGATCTCGTGCGCTACGGCATGATCCCGGAGTTCATCGGGCGCCTGCCGGTGGTGTCCGTCCTCGATCCGCTCACGGAGAGCGACCTCCAGCGCATCCTGCTGCGCACCAAGAACGCCATGGTGAAGCAGTACTCCAAGCTGTTCGCCATGGACGGGGTGCAGCTGCGGTTCACGCGCGACGCGGTGCGTGCAATCGCCCACAAGGCCATCGAGCTCAAGACCGGCGCGCGCGCGCTCCGCTCCATCCTCGAGAACCTCATGCTCGAGGTCATGTTCGACCTGCCGCAACGCGAAGACGTGGTCGAGGTCGTGATCGACGAGGGCGTCGTGACCGGGCGCCGCCGCCCCGGGCTCAAGAAGGCGCCCAAGGCGGAGAACAAGGACGCCGCCTGAGCGTTGTCCCGTTGCGGGCTCTCCGCGCCGCGGCCCAGGCCGAGGTTTTTTGTTTCCGCCCGGCGAACGCGGCCGGCTACCAGTGGGCGTAGTCGCCTTTTTCGAGCGCGAGGGCGAAGGCGACGAAAAGCTGCACGCAGCGCTCCACGTCCTCGAGATCGACCACCTCGCTCGGGGTGTGCATGTAGCGCAGGGGGATGCTGACCAGGCCGGTCGCCACGCCGCCGCGCCCCATCTGGATCGCCCGCGCGTCGGTGCCGGTCGGCCGCGGATCGGCTTCGAGCTGATAGGGGATCTTCAGCTGCTTCGCCGCCTTGAGCAGGCGCTCGTAGATCTTCGGATTGATGTTGGGCCCGCGGCAGATGATCGGCCCGCCGCCCAGCTTCGTCTCGCCGTATTTGCGGTTGTCGCAGTCCGGGTGATCCGTGGCGTGGCCGACGTCGACGGCGACCGCGAGGTGCGGATTGACCGCGTAGGCGGAGGTGGTCGCCCCGCGCACCCCGATCTCCTCCTGCGCCGTGGCGACGGCGACGACCTTGGCGGCCAGTTTCCGCCGGACCTTCGCCAGGCGGATGAGCGTCTCGCCGACCACGTAGGCGCCGACCTTGTTGTCGAAGGCGCGCGCGGCCCCGATGCTCCCATGCAGGAGCTCGAACTCGTGGTCATAGGTGGCGACGTCCCCGATCGACACCCGCGCGAGCGCCTCCTTTTTGGACCGCGCGCCGATGTCGATCCAGATCTCGTGGATCTCCGGCACCTTCTTGCGGTCGTTCTCGTCCATCAGATGGACCGCCCGCTTGCCGGTGACGCCCTTGACCGGACCGGCGCTGGTCTGGATCAC
>JBAIXJ010000495.1:0-5066 GCA_037916645.1 Opitutales bacterium
GCTGGCGCCAAACCGCGCGAGCCCCTCGACCTCGCTCGGGGCCCTGAGCGAAGTCGAACGGGCAAGCTCGCTGTCTACAGAACAACGAAACGCGCGGCGATCTCGAGATGCCAAGGGTCTACCGGCGCCGGTACACGTCGGTGCTCAGGTATTTCAAACCGGAGTCGGCCAGCAGGGTGACAACCCGGGCGCCGCGGCCCAGACGCGCGGCAATCTGGAGGGCGGCGACGACATTCGCTCCCGACGACGTCCCGGCAAACAACGCCTCCTCGCGGGCGATGCGCCGGGCCATGTCCTTGGCGTCAGCCGTGGAGACCGGCACGATCTCGTCGACCGGCGCCGGATCCCAGAGCGGCGGGATGTAGCCGATGCTCACGCCTTCGATCTTGTGCGGACCGGGCTGGCCGCCCACCAGCACCGGCGATTCAACGGGCTCGACGGCCACGATTCGCAGGTCCGGTTGGTGGTGCTTCAGGGCCGTGGCGACGCCGCGCAGCGATGCCGACGCTGTGCACGAAGGCGTCGAGCCGTCCCTCCGTCTGCCGCCAGATCTCCTCCCCCAGCGCTTCATAGCCGCCGAGGCTGTCGCGGTTGTTGAGCCGGTCGGTCCAGTACGTGAGGGGCTCGCGGCTCAGCTCCCGGGCGGCCGCGATCATGTCGAGGATGAGCTTCTTGGTGGTGAGCCCGCCCTCGCTCGGAACGAGCACCAGCTCCGCGCCCAGCGCCGCCATGTGGTCCTGCTTCTCCTGGCTGAACGCCTCGGACGTGACGATCCGGATCCGGTAGCCCTTGGCGGCGCAGACCAGTGCGAGCGACGTCCCGGTGCTGCCGCCCGTGTACTCGATGACGGTGTCGCCCGGCTTCAGGCGACCGTCCTCCTCGGCGCGCGCGATCACGGCCCGGGCCATCCGGTCCTTGAGGCTGCCGGTCGGGTTTTCCCACTCGAGCTTCACCAAGACCTCCGCCGTCTCGGCTGGCGCGACCTTCCGCAGCCGCCCCAGGGACGTGTTCCCGATGGCGTCGAGAATGTCCATGGACCCAAGAAACGGATCAGCCCTTGCGGGCGGTCGGGGGCTGGCCGGATCCGGCGCGCCATTCGAGCAGGCGCCGCGCGACTTTCACCGCGTTGGCGAAGCTGCGCGGGCTGGCCACGCCGCGGGCGGCGATGCGGAACGCCGTGCCGTGATCCGGACTCGTGCGCACATGGGGCAGCCCGAGCGTCACGTTCACCGCCGTGTCGAAATCGACCGCCTTGAGCGGCGCGAGACCCTGGTCGTGGTACAGCGCGATGACCACGTCGCACTCGTGGCGCAGTTCGCGCGCAAACAGCGTGTCCGCCGGCTCGCACAGCGTCAGGCCGGGATAGGCGGGCTGCAGCTTCGCCAGAATCGGATTGATGATCCCCGCCTCTTCGTGGCCGAGCAGCCCGCCCTCCCCCGCGTGGGGATTGAGCCCGCACACCGCGAGGCGCGGGGTCACGACGCCGTCGGCGCGGGCCAGTTCGTCGGCCGCGCGGACGGTCCGCGTGAAATTGGCCTCGGTCAGGTGCGCCGGCACCTCCCGCAGCGGAATGTGCCAGGTCAGCAGGACCACCCGCAGCCGGCCGCCGCAGAACCCCATCGTCGGCTCCCCACCCCACCGCGCCGCAAAAAACTCCGTCTGTCCCGGAAACTCGTAGCCGATGCTCGCGAGCCCGGCCTTGCTCACCGGGCCGGTCACCACGCCGGCGAACTCGCCCGTCCTGCAGCCGGCGGCGGCGCGCTCGAGCGCCGCCCATGCGACCAGCGCGCCTTCGCCGGTCGGCTGGCCGGGCTTGGCCCTGTAGTTCTCCAGTCCGACCGGGATCTTGGCCGCTGCGGCCGGGAGCGACTTGAGCCAGCGGGCGGGGCCGATGACGGCTACCCGGGACGCCCCGTGCGGATGCGTCTTCAGCCAGGCGGAAATTACCTCCGGCCCCACCCCGGCGGGATCGCCACAGGTGAAGGCGAGCGGAGGCTGGCGAGAGGTAGTCATGATTTGCCTGGGTTTCTGGGGCCAATTCATCAGTCCCCGCACGGACCCTGTAAATCCGAAATCCGCAAAACGAAACCCGAAACAACCCGGCAATTCCGAACCGCGGGAAACTCTGAGCCGGCCACAGGCGAACGCTGAACCGCCGGTCGGTTGCCGCCGTCAATCCGAAGCTCCGATCTGCTTCGGATTTCGAACTTCACGCTTCGGATTTCTCACTCGGCCGGGTTCTGCTCGGTCGACCACACGCGCCGGGCGCGGGCGATGCCGCGCCGGCCGCCGCCGAAGAACTCGAGGAACGCGCGCACCTCGGCGCTCTGCCCGCCGCGGTCGAGCAGCTCCTTCGCCCGCTGCCGGACATTCCCGCCATCGAAATACACCTCGCGGAAACAGTCCTTCAACTCCGCCACCACCTCGCGCGCGAACCCGCGCCGCTTCAGGCCGACGAGGTTGAGGCCCACCACCTCGTCGCGCTCCGCCGCCATCACGAACGGCGGAATGTCGAGGGTGATCCGGGCCAGGCCGCCCACCATGACGCTCTCCCCCACCCGCGTGAACTGGTGAAACGCCGCCCCGCCGCCGACGAAGGTGAACGATCCGAGGCTGACGAACCCGGCGAGCAGCACGTTGTTGGCGAGCACCACGTTGTCGCCGACCACGCAGTCGTGGCCCACGTGGGCGCACGCCATCAGAAAGCAGCGCGCGCCGATCACGGTCTTGCCGCCGGCAACCGTCGAGCGGTTCACGGTCACGTTCTCGCGCAGCACGGTGCCGTCACCGATCTGCACGCAGGAGTCGGTCGCCGGATCGAAGTGCAGATCCTGGGGATCGCCGCCCACCACCGCGCCCGGATGGACCGTCACGTCGTCGCCCAGTCGGGCGTGGCGCGTCAGGCACGCGTGGGCATGCACGACGCAGTCCTTTCCCAGCTGGGCGCCAGGCTCGATGATCGCGGTGGGATGGATGCTCATGAATCTAGAGTCCAGGGTCGAGGCGCCGGCCGACTCTACGCGGCGGGCGCGGAATCCGCCGTCGTGGCTGCGGCCGCGAGGACGCGGACATCAAGCCGTTCCGCACGCTCACGCGTGCAGCCACGATTGCCGATCGCTTCATCGCCGCAGCTGCGTCCGCGAGGGCGCGGACATCGAGGCGTCGCGAATCGCCTCCTCATGGCGCCGGCGCCTCCGCGGCCGGCTTGACCTTGCGCTTCCGGCCGGTGCCCTCGTGCAGCAGGTCGAGCTGCGGGGCCTTGAGCAGGTCGTAGTTCTTGAGGATGCGCAGCACCTGCAGCGTGTCGGACTTGCGGTAATTCCGGTTCGTTTCGATCCGCTCGATGATGTCGAGCAGCATGGTGCGGAACGAAATGATGCCGTCGACCCCGCGCTCCTTCAGCAGCTGCACGCTTTGGGAACGGAACGGCTCCGCCGTGGGCAGGCCGGGCAGGACGAGGATCTTGGTGATGTCGGGATGGTTGCCCGGCTCTTCCGGATCGATCGGGAAAAAGCGGGTCGCGTCCTTGATTACGTTCTCCTCAAGGAACGAGAAGATCTCCGGGCTGCCCTTCAGCATGTTCGGCGTGAAATGGGCGGTCGTGTGCCAACCCTTGACCACCACGATCGCGCGGTAGACGAAGGCCAGCTCCGAGGAGAACAGGAAGAAGTCCGGCTTGTGGGTGGTCCGCTGGTAGGCCGGGTTGTAGACCAGCAAGTCGACCTCCTCGTCGCTCGTCTTGCGCCGGGACTGCACCTCGTATTTGCGGGCCTGCCGTACCAGGAAGCCGTTCTGCTCGAAGTACTCGCGTACGATGCCTTCGTCGATGGCGGACATTTTTTGGGGGAATTTCGGATGCCGGATGGCGGAATCGGAGTCCCGGCATGGGACGGCGGGCAGCCCAACGCCGGGGCTGCCTTTATCTCTCCGGGAACCGCCTTCCGCAATCCGAAATCAAACCGCGCCGACCGCACGCCACGCGGCCTCGACTGCGCTCCGCCCGACATCGGGTTGGGTGACCGCCTCGCCGAGGCGCCGCAGCACCACGAACCGCAGCCGCCCGGCCCGCGCCTTCTTGTCATGCGCCATCGCGTCGAGCAGCGTGGCGGCCGGCAACGCCTCGACCAACCGCACGGGCAGCGCGTGTGCCTGCAGCACCGCGTCGACCCGCGCCGGGGCGTCCGCCGGCAGAAGGCCGAGCTGGTGCGAAAGCCGCGCCGCGGCGGCGAGCCCGACCGCCACCGCCTCGCCGTGCAGATACCGGCCGTAACCGGTCGCCTGCTCCAGCGCATGACCGAAGGTGTGCCCGAGATTGAGCAGGGCCCGACCGCCCTCGGAGGCGCGCTCGCGCTCGTCGGCCTCGACGATGCGCGCCTTGATCGCGCAGCACCGCCGGATCATGGACGGAAGATCGCCGGTGGCCGGGGTCAGCGGCGCCTGCTCCAGGCGCGCAAACAGCTCCGCGTCGCCGAGCAGACCGTACTTGATAACCTCGGCCATGCCGGCGGCGAACTCGCGCGGCGGCAGCGTGCGCAGGAAATCGGTGGCGATGAACACGCCGCGCGGCTGGTGAAACGCCCCGACCAGGTTCTTGCCGGCGGCGAGATTGATCCCGGTTTTGCCGCCCACCGAGCTGTCGACCATCGCCAGCAGCGTCGTCGGAACCTGGTAGCAATCGATGCCGCGCAGAAATGTCGCCGCCGCAAAGCCGCCGAGATCGCCGATCACACCACCGCCAACCGCGAACAGCGCACCGTCGCGATTGAGCCGCTGCTCCGCGAGGAAATCCAGGATCCGGCTGAACGTGGTCAGCGATTTGGCCGACTCGCCGGCGGGCAAAATCAAGGCAGGGGCGTCATCCATCATCGCTCTCAACGTGGCCTCGTGGCTCGCCTTGATGTTCGCGTCCGTCACCAACGCCAGCCGCCGCTCCTTCGAACGCAGGCCGTCCGCGAGTGCGCGAATTTCGGCAGTCAAGCTGCTGCCCAGCCGAATCTCATAGCTTCTATCGCCCAAATGAACTGTGAGCGGTTCGACCACGAGACGGTTAAAAACTCCATTCAAGT
>JBAIXJ010000496.1:0-1599 GCA_037916645.1 Opitutales bacterium
GCCCGCGCGATCCGGGCGCCGTAGACGCTCTGCAGCGAGGAGTCGTTGACGAACGGCAGCGCCTCGCGGCTTCCGAGGATCACGGACAGCAGGAGCAGGACGGCCGTGGCGGCCAGCGCGGGCCCCCAGTTGTCGCCGTTGGCAAACAGGGCGTGGCTGGAGAGGCTGAGCAGGAGCAGCGGCGGGAGCCCGAGCGCGACCGGCAGGACCGCCGGATGGGAAAGGACCTTCATCCACGAACTCCCCTGGCCGTCGCCCCGGCCTTCGATGGTGCGATGCAGCCATTGCGTGACCCAGCGCAGCACCGGGTATAGGCCGGCCAGTCCGGAGCCCAGCAGACCGAAGGCCCGGGCGAAATCCTCGCGCCGCGCCAGCCACCCGTAGAGGGAGTAGCCCGCCGTATCGAGCACGGCAAAACCCGCCGCCACGCCGCCCCAGAGGAACGCGCGGCCCAGCCATTTGGTCAACTGGGCGCGGACCAGCCGGCGCGCGACCGGGTGGTGCGAGCCGCCCGGACACTGGCCGCGCACCGTGCGCCAGGCGGCCTCCACATAGGCGAAGCTGCCGAGCAGGGACACGGCCACCAGCACCAGTGCGAGCCTCGGGCTGTCGAACGTCGCCAGGCCCGCAATCACCAGGGCGACGGCCAGCACGGTGATCGACTTCAGGGCAGCCGGCTGGAAACTCCGCGGCCGGTCCGCCGCCGCGAGCCAATAAGCGAGGGACAGCGGGAGCCAGGCGAGCAGCAGGATCGCCTCCACCAGCATCAGCCAGGGGCTCCAGAAGAACCCCCAGCCTTCGCGCAGCAGATGGTTGAGCGGCAGATCGTCCGGCGTCGGCAGGCCGATCGACGCGCCGACCGGCGCCGGGAGCACGTGTTGCCAGAACCCGCCCAGCCATGGGAAGAATCCAAAGCGCAGCACGTTGGCGACGCAGAACACCGCCAGCAGGCACGTGATCAGGACCGCGTGAACCGTGAGGAAATTGCGCAGCAGAAAAGCCGCGTTGTAGGCCGAGTCGCCGGCGCCGCCCGGCGCGAGGTAGTTGCCGTTCATGCGCAGCCAGCGGATCTCCGGCGACGCGGCGTCGGTGAGTCGGGCCTCGACCGCGGCTGCCGCCCCGCGTGGACGATCGATGAACCGGGTGAACAGCCGGCCGAGGAATCCGCCGATGTAACCGCCGCCCGAGACCGTCGAGAGGTAGTCGACCAACCGCAAGATCCGCGCCTGCGCCAGGCCCTGGAGCAGGCCGAGATTGATCGTGGCGCTGCGGATGCCGCCGCCGGACAGGGCCAGACCGACCGGGGCGTCGGCGAATTTCAGGTCCGGGGCATCCTGGGCGACGAGGCGCCGCCGCGCTTCGATCCCCTGCGTCTCGGCCTCGCGCAGCTGGGATGGATAGAACGTGCGGCCCCCCGGCTCCGTGATGGGTGCTGCGTTGCGGTTGCTCATGGGTGGAAAGTCATCCGGCTGCACGGTGGTCCTCGGCGATCACATCGCTCGCCTTCTCCGCAATCATGTAGATGTTCGTCGCGATAAAGACTCCGGGGATGCGCGGAAAGACGGAGGCGTCGACGACGCGCAGGTTGCGCACCCCGCG
>JBAIXJ010000497.1:0-10142 GCA_037916645.1 Opitutales bacterium
AGCAACTTCAAGGCCGATGCCCCGCGCCGCAACCTGATGGGAAACATCATTCCAAACCCGCAGGGCAAGACGCGGGAAAAGGGTTTCTCGATCGGGCTCTTCAATGACAGGGTCAATCTCAAGGCGAACTGGTTCAAGACCACGGTCAGCAATGCCACGCTGGCGTCGGGTGGTTCCGCCATTCTGGGCAGCCAGTCCTACGAGCTGTATCAGTTGATGGCGCTCGGTTACGCGGAAGTCGCGATGGTTCAGGATTACATGTACGGCTTCGACGCCTCGAGCGGGAACTGGGGGGCGGCCGCTATCCCGACCTGGTTGAATTACGCCTTCGCCGATGGGGTTGCCGGTGTGACTCAGTATGACAATCTCACCAACACCTCCCCGACCTCCGCGTATCAGCAGGCCACGCAGACCGTCAAACAGAAGGCCATGATCCAGGCTTGGTTGAACATGCCTTCGTTTGTCACGAGCGACTTCTACAAGTTCTGGAATGTGCCGGGGACCCCCATCAATCCAGCCAAGGCCAAGGCCAGCGGCCGGCTCGATGATGCCCTCACCGGTGGAGGCAACTGCCTGAACGACTTCTTGTATCTGGTCAACATTCTCCAGCCGGCGGGCAGCACGCTGCCGGTGTCCACGGTCGACACCTTGGCCAAGGGGCAGGAGTTCGAGATTACCGCGGCTCCTACGAAGAATTGGAACGTCTCGCTGAATTACGTGCGCACTTTCGCGACGCGCACGAATCTGGACTCGAGCACCATCTTCTACATGAACGGCCTGAACGACTTCTGGAATGGGGATGCCGGATATATGCGGCTGTGGGGTCTGGCGGCATACGGAGGCGGCTATCTCTGGCACAAAGACCTTTGGCTGCCGTACCAAGTCACCCTGTCGTCGCAGGGCCAATCGGCTCCTGAAGTGGCGAAGTGGCGCACGAATCTGGTCACCACCTACAGCTTCGACCATGGCAAGCTCAAGGGGTGGATGGTCGGCGGCGCCGCGCGCCTCGAGGCCGGCCGGATTTCGGGTTACAAGTACAGCAGCGCGCTCGGATACTTGGATGTTCACCAACCCATCATGGGACCGCAGGACAACCACTTCGATATGTGGGTGGGCTATTCCAAAAAGCTCGCCTATCATGACTGGGTGTGGCGGGCACAGATCAACCTGCGCAACGTCGGCGAGAAGACTCGTCTGGTGGCTGCGTACTACGAACCGGATGGTTCGCTATCCCTCGCCCGCATCCAGGAAGGCATGGTCTGGCGCTTCACCACTTCGATCGAGTTCTAGTGCCGACCCATCATTCCCGGGGGCCGGATGGGGCGGCTGGGTGAGCCGACCCTGTTCGTCCCTCGGTGGCTGAGTTGAGGAGCCTGGACGCTCCGGGGGCCTGCAAGCTCCCGGAGCGCTTGGCCGGAGGGACTTCAATCCACATCGCGAACCAAGGGGAATCGAGCGACCAGAGTCGGGACATATCGCGGGTGAAACGCAGCGGCAGGATGAAGAATCACGGGCCAGACATGGAATGCGAATGGTCGAGCGACTTACGAAAATCGGGCAGGCGGGCACCCAACTGGCGGTTTTGCTGTTGGAGATAGCGATGGTGGCAGGCTGCCAACGGAGGAGTCTTGAGCGGGTCGATCGGGCGGATGTGCGCGGGGCGCCGTTTTTTGCCCGGGGTGACGGCAAGACGGACGACACCACGGCGATCCAGAATGCGCTGGACGCCATGGGGCGCCGAGGCGGGGGAGAGGTGTTCCTGCCGCGCGGGAGCTACCTGGTAAAGGGCCATCTGGTGGTGCCTCCGGAAACCTCGCTGGTCGGCACCGCGGTGGCACCGGAGCGGTTTTCGAGTGATTCCCCCGGCTCCACGCTGCTGGCCGTCGAAGGCGAGGGGCAGGCGACGGGAACCCCCTTCCTGTCCTTGCGCGGACCGAACTCGACGGTGGCGGGACTGAGGATCGTCTACCCGCACCAAGTCATCAGCGAACGCCCGATTCCCTATCCCTGGACGATCCGCTGCGGGCCCGGCGACAGCGTCGCCATTCGAGACGTCCTGTTGGTGAACCCTTACCAGGCGGTCGACCTCGGGACCTATTCGAGCAATCGGCACTATATCGACGGGCTCTACGGTCAGCCGTTGCACCGGGGAATCTGGGTCGACCAGTGCTACGACGTCGGGCGGATCCGCAACGTGCACTTCTGGCCGTTTTGGTCGCAAGACAAGCGGGTCCTTGACTATAGCAGGGCCAACGCGAAGGCGTTCGTTTTTGGCCGATCGGACTGGGAGGTCATGGAGGATGTTTTCTGCTGGGGCTACGGCGTGGGAATGGAATTGGCCAAATCGAAGTACGGCGCGATGAATGGGCAGATGACGGATATCGGCTTCGACTCCGTGGACATCGGGATCAACGCCATCGCCACCCAGGAACAGGGCGTGGCGATATCCAATCTCTCCGTCGCCAACGATGACGTCGGGCAACACCGCATCGCGATCTGGGGGCGCGGCGCCGATGCGGGCGCGGAGCCCGGGAATCGGGCCGTGCTCTTTGTGCGGGGCGGCAGTTTCTGGGGGAAGCTGAGTCGGGTCGTCCGGTGGGAGAATCCGGGACTGCTTTCACTGGCGGATTCCCGCCTGGTGCCGTGGGTCTTGTCCGGGCCGATGATCGAGGTGGAATCCGGCCAGGCAATGATCCACGACAATTCGCTGGAGCTCTATCCGAACGTGGATCCGACGGCGGTTCCCGGAGTGGCGGTGGCGATCGGCCCCAACGTCAAATCCGTGAGCGTGCACGACAATCAATTGAACGGCAACACGGTCCGAAATGCGGCGAAAGACGCCGGGCAGGTCTTGAATAATCTCCCCTAGCCGGAAGATTCCCCGCGACCCATGAACCAGATCGCCAGAGTGCCGGGTGGAGCGGCGACGCCCCTGTCGCCGTTGGGCGGGGGAACGCGACGAGGCCGGCGCGTCCCCAGCGTGCCGCTTTCTCTTCAAATCATCGCAACCCGCGACAGAATGGCGGGGTGGGCGCAGGTCGGCCGGCGGGAAAGGCCGCCGTCCACCGCAGCCCGGAAAGCACTTTTATGCCCAAGACTCGTCCAATCCTCATCCTCGGCCTCGGGCTGATTGCCATGCTGGCCGCCAGCCGCGCGGCGGAGCCGTACGGGGTCGTCTTCGAGAACAACGTCGCGGTGAAGATGCGCGACGGCGTGACCCTGCGGGCGGACATCTACCGGCCCAAGGCCGACGGGAAGTTCCCGGTGCTGCTCGAGCGGACGCCGTACCACAAATACACCAACCTGGACTCCGGGCTGAAGGCGGCGGCCCGGGGTTACGTCTTCATCATCCAGGACGTGCGCGGCCGCTATGGCTCCGAGGGGGATTGGTATCCGTTCAAGTACGAGGGCCAGGATAGCTACGACACCGTGGAATGGGCCGCCGCGCTGCCCTACTCGAACGGCAAGGTCGGACTGGTCGGGGGTTCCTACGTGGGCGTTCCGGTGATGCTTGGCGCGGTGGCCGCGCCTCCGCATCTGGCGGCGATCAACCCGTTCATCACCGCGTCCAACTACCATGCGCACTGGGCCTACCAGGGCGGGGCGTTCATGCAGTTGCTCGCCCAGGCGTGGGCCAGCGTGTTGTCGATCAACCAGCTCGAACGGCGGGCGGGTGGGTCCGCCCTGCCGACCCACTGGGATCTGAAGCGCCCCCCGTCCGAATACCCGCTGCTGGATCCGGGGACGGCCGCCGGCCTGGCCCCGTACTACTTCGACTGGACCGCCCACCCGGCCTACGACGATTACTGGAAGCAGTGGTCGATCGAGGAGCATTTCGCACAGATCAAGGTGCCGGGCCTCCATGTCGCCGCCTGGTACGATCTGTTCCAGGATGGCTCGATCCGGAATTATGTCGGGATCAAGAAATCCGGCGGCAGCGACGCCGCGCGCCAGGGCCAGCGCCTGATCGTCATCCCCGGGGGGCACGCCGGCTTCGAGCAGAAGATCGGGGAGATCGACTTCGGCAAAGCCTCGGTCTTCGACACGTGGGATTACGAACTGCGCTGGTTCGACTGGCTGCTGAAGGGCGTCGACGATGGGATCTCCAAGGAGAAGCCGGTGAAGATCTTCGTCATGGGGAAGAACGTCTGGCGCGACGAGGACGACTGGCCGCTGCCCCGCACCCAGTACACCCGGTATTACCTGCACTCCGCAGGGAAGGCGAATACGCTCAGCGGCGACGGCGGATTGAGCCCCGCCGCGCCCGCCGCCGAACCGGCGGACCATTACGTCTATGATCCCGACGACCCGATGCCGACGCATGGCGGCGCGATCCTGGGCGACACGATCCACTACCCGCCGGGGCCCCTGGATCAGCGGGTGGTGGAAAGCCGGCCGGACGTGCTGGTGTATACGACCGACGCCTTCGCAAAGGACACGGAGGTGACCGGCCCGATCAGCCTGGAGCTTTACGTCAGCTCGTCGGCGGTCGACACGGACTTCACGGGCAAGCTCGTCGATGTGTGGCCGAACGGATTCGCGGCCAACCTGACCGACGGAATCCTGCGCATGCGGTATCGGAACTCGATGGAAAAGGCCGAGCTCATGAATCCCGGGGAGGTCTACAAGGTGACGATCGATTTGTGGTCGACCGCCAATGTCTTCCTGGCGGGGCACCGCCTGCGGCTCGAGATCGCGAGCAGCAACTTCCCGCGTTTTGACCGCAACTTGAACACGGGCGCCAGCCCGGAGAGTTCCACCCTGGCCGTCAAGGCCACCAACGTCGTTTACCACGATCAGGACCATCCGTCGGCCCTGATCCTGCCCCTCATTCCCTGAGGCCGTTGATTCCGGTTCCGCCGATGATGTCCCGACGCAGCACCCGCATGAGGTTGCGCCAAGCGGCCGGAGGCCGGGACCGCCACGACTTTTCTCCCCGTCAGTCAACCATCCTGCCATGCAGCTCACTCGACTCATTCTCCCTTTGGCGCTCGCCTCCCTCGGCCTGACGCCGGCCGTGCCCGCCGCCGACGCGTATCAGGTCATCTTCGAAGGCAACGTCGCGATGAAGACCCGCGACGGCGTGACGCTGCGCGCGGACATCTACCGTCCGAAGGCCGACGGCAAGTTCCCGGTGCTGCTCGAGCGCACGCCCTACGACAAATACGAGCTCGGCGGCATCGACAACGGGCTGAAGGCGGCGGCCCGCGGCTACGTCTTCATCGCCCAGGATGTGCGGGGCCGGAACGCGTCCGAGGGCGAGTGGTATCCCTTCAAGCACGAGGTGGAGGACGGTTACGACGCGGTGGAATGGGCCGCCGCCCTGCCGTACTCGAACGGCAAGGTCGGCATGTTCGGGATGTCCTATATCGGGGCCACCCAGATGCTCGCCGCCATGGCCGCCCCGCCCCATCTGGTGTGCATTTATCCGTTCGTGACCGCCTCCAACTACCACGGCCATTGGGCCTACCAGGGCGGGGCCTTCGAGCAGATGCTGGCGCAGGCCTGGTGCAGTGCGCTGGCGGTCAACGAGCTGGCGCGCCGGGCGTCCGGCACGGTCCTGCCGACGCACTGGGACCTGAAGCTCCCGCCGGCGGAATATCCCCTGGTCGGCGTGGGCACCGCCGCGGGCCTGGCCCCCTATTACTTCGATTGGATCGCGCATCCGAGCTACGACGACTACTGGAAGCAGTGGTCGATCGAGGAGCATTTCGGGCAGATCAAGGTGCCCGCGCTCCATGTCGCCGGCTGGTACGACATCTTCCAGGATGGCTCGATCCGGAATTACGAGGGGATCAAACGGGCGGGCGGGAGCGAGGCGGCGCGGAAGGGGCAGCGCCTGGTGATCGTGCCCGGCGGACATGCCGGCGGCGGGCCCGTGATCGGCGACGTCGATTTCGGCCGGGCGTCGGGTTTCGACCTCTGGAGCTACGGGCTGCGGTGGTACGATTGGATGCTGAAGGGCATCGACGATGGGATTTCCAAGGAGAAGCCGGTCAGGATCTTCGTCATGGGGAAAAACGTCTGGCGCGACGAGGACGACTGGCCCCTGGCCCGCGCCGTCACCACCCGGTATTACCTGCACTCGGCGGGGAAGGCCAATTCGCTCACCGGCGACGGCGGGTTGAGCCCGGCCGCCCCCGCCGCCGAGCCGGCGGACCGTTACGTGTACGATCCGGACAACGCCGTGCCGACGCAGGGCGGCGCGCTCATCGGCGCCCCGCCCGGCCCGCTCGACCAGCGCATGGTCGAGGCCCGGGCGGACGTGTTGGTGTACACGACGCCCGCCTTCGAGCACGACACGGAGGTCACCGGACCGGTGAGCCTGGAACTGTATGTCAGCTCCTCCGCGGTCGACACGGATCTGACGGGCAAGCTGGTCGATGTGTGGCCGAACGGGTTCGCGCAGAACCTGACCGACGGCATCCTGCGGCTCCGCTACCGGAATTCGACGGAGAAGGCCGAGCTGATGAATCCTGGCGAAGTCTACAAGGTGACGGTTGACCTGTGGTCGACCGCCAACGTCTTCCTCGCGGGGCACAAGCTGCGCCTCGAGATCTCGAGCAGCAATTTCCCCCGGTTTGATCGGAACCTGAACACGGGCGGCAGCCCGGAGAGCACCGCGATAGCCCTCAAGGCCACCAACGTTGTCTACCACGACCGGGACCATCCGTCGGCACTGATCGTGCCGATCGTGCCTTGAGGACCGGCGACTGCCGTCCAAGATACAGCCGGAACCATGGACGCCCCCCCCGACATCACCCGACCCCGCATTGACCTCGCCTGGCAGGTCGGCCACGCGCCAGCGGCTGACCGCACGCCGGACCGGTGGGTGCCAGCCGCGGTCCCGGGCGCCGTGCAGCTCGACTGGGCGCGCACGGAAGGGTGGGCGCCCTACTGGCACGGCTCGAACTGCACCGCCTACCGGTGGATGGAGGACGTGTTCTGGACCTACCGGGCCCGGGTGGACGGCTCCGGCGTCCGCGGCGAGGACCGGCTCTGGCTCGTGTGCGGCGGGGTCGATTACCGCTTTGCCGTCCTGTGGGACGGTCGGGTCATTCACGAGCAGGAGGGCATGTTCACCCCTTTCGAGATCGACCTGACCGACCGGGCGCGCCCGGGGGGCCTGCTGGAGATTCGCCTCGATCCCGCGCCCAAGGCGCCGTCCGAGAAGGATGACCAGCGGCAGGCCCGGCGGAGCGTGAAGCCCGCGGTGGCCTACGGATGGGACTGGCATCCGCGGCTCATCCCGCTGGGGATCTGGCAGGACACGTTTCTCGAGGTCAGGCCGCCGGCGCATTGGCGGGACTGCGAGATCACCTACACCCTGGATGCGGCGCTGCAGGTGGCGGACCTCGAGGTGCGGACGGTCGCGTCACCCGAGGCCGACGGTTTGGCCTGGCGCTGGACGCTCACGGACTCCTCCGGGGCCGCGGTGGCCCGGGGCGGGGGTCGCCTGGGCGGCGGCGGCGGCCGGGACGCGGCGCAGGTCGCGAAGCCGGAGCTCTGGTGGCCGCACGACCACGGCGCCCAGCCGCTCTACCGGGCGACGTTCGAACTGCTGGCCTCCTCCGGCCAGCCGGTCGACCGGCGCTCGGCGCGCATCGGGTTCCGGCGCGTGAAGCTGGTGATGCACGAGGGGGCATGGGACCGGCCTTTGCGCCTGCCCTCGTCGCGCAATCCGCCGCCGGTTACGCTCGAGATCAATGGCCGGTCCATCTTCGGCAAGGGCTCCAACTGGGTGCCGCCCGAGATCTTTCCGGGCACCATCACGACGGAGACCTACCGCCCCTTGCTGCGGCTGGCGCGGGAGGCCCACATGAATCTCCTCCGCTCCTGGGGCGGGGGCATCGTGAACAAGGAGGGCTTTTTTGACCTCTGCGACGAAATGGGCCTGCTCGTCTGGCAGGAGTTCCCGCTGGCCTGCAATCCGTACGAGGACGATCCGGCCTACCTGCGGGTGCTCAATGCGGAGTCGCGCTCCATCATCCAGCGGGTGCGCCGGCATCCGTGCCTGGCGATGTGGTGCGGCGGCAATGAGCTGTTCAACGCCTGGTCCCGCATGACCGACCAGTCCCTCGCGCTGCGGCTCCTGAACCGCAACTGCCTCGAGCTGGATCCGACGACCCCCTTCATTCCGACCTCGCCGCTGGACGGCATGGGGCACGGCGACTACCGCTTCCGCGACGACCGCGGGCGCGAGGTGCATGAGATCTTCGCCACCGCGGACCGCACGGCCTACCCGGAGTTCGGCTGCCCCGGCCCGTCGCCGGTGGAATACCTTCAGCGCATCATTCCGGAAGCCGAGCGGTGGCCTCCGCGGCCGGGAACCGCCTGGGAGACCCATCACGGGCTGGGCGCCTGGCCCCCGCATCCGACGTCGTGGCTGTGCCTGGACATCCTCCGGCACTATTTCGGCGAGGCGCCGGATCTGGAGGCGCTGGTCGCCCAGGGGCAGTGGCTCCAGGCCGAGGGCTACAAGGTGCTTTTCGAGGAGGCGCGGCGGCAGAAGCCGGTGTGCGCCCTCGCGCTCAACTGGTGCTACAACGAGCCCTGGCCGTGCGCCGCCAACAACAGCATCATCAACTGGCCGGCCGAGCCGAAGCCGGCCTTCCACGCGGTGGCCGCCGCCTGCCGCCCGGTCATGGCCAGCGCCCGCATTCCCCGGTTCGTCTGGCGCGCGGGCGAGGAGTTCGAAGCCGAGCTCTGGCTCCTCAATGACGCCTTCGGGGGCCTTCCGGCGGGCCGGCTGGACGCCGTCCTCACCGTCGGGAAAACCGAGGTGAGCCTGGCCGGCTGGGATCACCCGGCCGCGGAGCCCAACCGGAACCTTCGCGGCCCGGCCGTGCGGGCGCGGCTGCCGGATGCGGGCGCGGCGGACCGTTTCACCCTGCACCTGCGGGTCGCCGGCCACCCGGAGCGGGATTCGGCCTACACGATGCCGCTGCAACGCCCGGAGCCGGGGGGCCCCGCCGCCGCCTGAGCCGCGGCCGGGCCGGGGCGGGGGAGGGAACGGCATGCCGGGCCGGGCGCGGGAAAAAATCAGGATTGCCTTCGACAGAACATCGCTCAAATTCGCTCATCAAGCATCATGTTTGCTCAACAGCGCCACAAGCTGATCGTGCAGATGCTGGAACAGCAGGGCTCGGTGTCCGTGCGGGAGCTGCCGTCGCTGGTGCGGGCCTCGCCGGCCACCATCCGCCGCGACCTGGAGCTGCTGGCGCAACGCGGCCACGTGGTGCGGGCGTGGGGCGGGGTGCTGCACCCGGACGCGACGGTTGGCGAATCCTCCTTCGTGGAGAAGGCGCACACGGCGGCGGAGGCGAAGGCCGCCATCGGCCGGGTGGCCGCGGCGCAGATCGCCGGCCCGGCGAATGTGTTTGTGGATTCGGGCAGCACGACGCTCGAGGCGGCCCGCCAGCTGGTGCTCCGCCCCGGTATCACGATCTTCACCAATTCCATTCCCTTGCTCTGCCTGCGCGCCGCCGTGCGCTGCCGGCTGGTCGCGCTCGGGGGCGAGGTCCGGCACCTGAGCCGGGCGCTGGTCGGGACGCTCGCGATGGACTGGATGGGGCATCTCGAATTCGACTACGCGTTGATCGGCGCGTCCGGCCTCGAGAGCCGGAGCGGGGCGAGCACCACCGAGGTGCTGGAGGCCGCGATCAAGAAGGAGGCCATCAAGCGGGCGCGGCGGGCGCTGCTGCTGGCGGACGCGTCGAAGTGGGAGCACCCGGCGGCCATTCGTTTCGCGGCGTGGAGCCAGTTCGACGAGTTCATCACGAACGCCCGGCCGGACGCGGGCGCCCGGCGCCTGCTCGCCAAAGCCGGCGTGAAGCTGCTGGCGGCCGGGTGACCGGAGCAACGGAACGCTCGCGCTGGCCCGACCAAGACCGTACAACCTGGCGCATGGACTCCAACCGCCCGCAACCCATGCCCGCCCCGAAACGCCTGGATGAAAAACTGGCCCGGATCCGCGCCGGCCGGGCCACGCGCGCCGATTTCATTGTGGCCGACGCCAAGGACGCCGACATGGCGTTCGGGGTCACCGCCCCCGGTCCGGGCCGCTGCCCCGTCAACGCCCATCGGGAGTCGGAAGGCTGCTGGAAGACGCTCGAGGACTACCGGCAGCAGATTCGCGACGT
>JBAIXJ010000498.1:0-1673 GCA_037916645.1 Opitutales bacterium
CACGTATGGCCACGAAAACGATCCGGTTTTTCTAGCGAGCCACCCAGTCAGGACCATCAACGTTTTCACAGGGCCGGCTCCCGCACCGCGTGACCGGCCTTTTTCATGTCAACCGTCATCCCATCTCATGCTTTCGTCGCGACCCCGGAGCGCGCCCGGTTTTCGGCGCGGTGCTCCGGGCGCCGGCGCATTCGGGTCTGATGACCCGTCCTTGATGGCATCTGGAAAATGAACAACCGAAGTGATAGCACCCGCGGCGCGCGGGCGACCCGGCCGGGCTACCCCCCGAAGCAGGGGCTCTACGATCCATGGTTTGAACACGACGCCTGTGGCGTCGGTTTCGTCGTCGATATCAAGGGGCGGAAATCGCACCAAACCCTGCAGCAGGCGATTCAGGTGCTCCGCAATCTCGACCACCGTGGCGCCAGCGGGAGTGAGCCCAACACCGGCGACGGGGCGGGGGTGCTGCTCCAGGTTCCGCACGCCTTCTTCTCCGAGGTCTGCAGGAAGGCGCGCATCGCGCTGCCCGGTCCGATGGAGTACGGATGCGGCCTGGTGTTTCTGCCGCGCAATCCCAACCACCGCCGCCGACTCGAGGAACGGTTCGAGCAAATCATCCAGTCCGAGGGACAATCCTTCCTGGGGTGGCGCACGGTGCCGACGAACAGCTCCTCCCTGGGCGACACGGCCCGCTCCTGCGAGCCGTTCATCCGGCAGGTGTTCATCGGCCGGGGTAAGAACGGCGGCGACGACCTCGCGTTCGAACGCAAGCTCTACGTCATCCGCAAGCGGGCCTTCAACGAGATCCGCGCCGAGGGCATGGACGGCGGCGAGTACTGGTACCTGCCCAGCCTTTCCAGCCGCACGATCGTGTACAAGGGGATGCTCCTGACCGAGCAGCTCGCCGAATATTTCCCCGACCTGCGGGATCCCGCCATGGAAACGGCGCTGGCCCTCGTGCATTCGCGGTTCAGCACCAACACTTTTCCCAGTTGGGAGCGTGCGCACCCCTACCGGTACCTGGCCCACAACGGCGAGATCAACACGCTGCGCGGCAACATCAACTGGATGCATGCGCGCGAGCGGCTGTTCCGCTCGGAGCTGTTCGGCGACCGGATGCGGGAGCTGCTGCCGGTCATCCGCGAGGGCGGCAGCGACTCCGCGATGCTGGACAACGCGCTGGAGATGCTGGTGATGTGCGGGCGCTCCCTGCCGCACGCCGTGATGATGCTGATCCCGGAGGCGTGGAGCGGCCACGAGAGCATGAGCCCCGAGAAGAAGGCCTTCTACGAGTACCACTCCTGCCTCATGGAGCCGTGGGACGGACCGGCGTCGATCGCCTTCACCGACGGCTCGGTCATCGGCGCGGTGCTCGATCGCAACGGCCTCCGGCCCTCGCGCTACTGTGTCACGAAGGGCGGCCTCGTGGTCATGGCCTCCGAGGTCGGCGTGCTGGACATCCCGGCGGGGGAGATCCTGGCCAAGGAGCGCCTGCATCCCGGCCGCATGCTGCTCGTGGACACCGAGCAGGGCCGCATCGTCGACGACGCCGAGCTGAAGCAGCGCATCGCCACGGAGCAGCCCTACGCGGAGTGGCTGCGCCGGCACAGCATCTCGATTCGCGACCTGCCCCCCGCGCCCGTGGTCGAGCCCGACCACGAAACCGTCTTCCG
>JBAIXJ010000499.1:0-4159 GCA_037916645.1 Opitutales bacterium
CCGCCGGCCTGGGTCGCCGGCCTCCTCGGCGCCCTCTGGGCCGTGCTCTGGTACGGTCTCGTCCTGCTCGGATTCGGCGTCGCGCCGGCGTTTCCGCCCGCCGTCGCAGCCGGCGGAGGACTGCTCCTCGCCGCCGCGCCGCTGGTCCTGCTCCCCCGGTGGGCGGTCCACCCCGCGTGGCGGACGGGCTCCACCTGCGCCGTGCTCTGCGGCACGATGCTGGGCGCCATGCTGGTCTCGTTCCTCGGATTCGTCGGCGCGTTGCGCATGGACCTCTATTTCAAGATCGCCATCGACCTGGCGGCGGCTGGAGGGATGATCGCGCTCGGGCGGCGCGTGCGCTCCGCGGTCGCGTCCCCGATCGGCGACGCCGCTTCGCAGCGATAAGTCGAAAGCTCACAGCCATGGGACAAGAACGTTCAAGCCGGACGGCCTTCGCGCGGCTTTTTGCCCGACTCGGTTCGCGCCCGTTCGCGTGATTAGCGGGAGGCCGCTTTCGCCATCCTCGCAATCCGTCCGCGCACCAGCCTTCGCACCAGAGCGGCCGGCAGCGGCTTCTCCGGCTGAAACCGGATCGTGCCCTTGCCGACGTCGTATTTCTTGAGCTCGGCGCCCAGGCCCTGGACGTAGGAACCCGGGAAAAAGGAACAGTGCCTGGCCGCCGCGGCGTAGGCGACCAGGAACCTGCCGTTCAGCCGGAACGCGGGGACGCCGTAGCTGATGCACTCCTCGGCCTGCGGCACCGCCGCCCGGATGATTTTGCGCAGGCGCTGCAACGCCGCACGCCGGCCGGGCGAGAGAGCCGCCAGGTAGGACGCGACGGTCTTCGTTTTGGGCCCGGCCATGCGGCTCACGTTGGCTGATTCGGTGCCATCCGCAACAGCGGACCACGCTGAAGCACGCCTCACGCAAAACTCCAGGGCGCCAAGCGCTGTAGGTCGGGCTTTCCTGTCCGCCGAAGCCGCCTTCTCTTCGCCGCGGTCAGCAGGATTGGTCGGCGAAGGCGGAATGCCCGACACCCCGGATCGTCGGGGCTAAACCCCGCCCCACAATTCCAAAAGGCTTGGCGTCTCTGCGTCTCGGCGTGAGAGACGATCCGCGGCCCGTCCCGATCTTCGCGGTCAAGAACAACCGCCGGATCTGCCCGCGGTGCTCCGGCCTGAGGCGGATCCCCTCCCGCTTCGGTCCATGCCGCGGAGGGCCCGCTTCGACCTCTCGGAAATCCCCATCGCGGGCCTGATCGGCGTCGATCAGCCGTTGGCGCGGCCGACCGCCAACCCGAACGCCAATACATTCGCCCTCGACCGGCGGCCGATCTTGCCCACGCTGGCTTCCATGACGTTGCCCCCGCTCCCGACCTGCTCCCTGCTCTCCGCGCTCGTTTTCGCCGCCGTCGGCCTGTCGCTGCCCGCCGGCGGTCGCGCCGAGACCGCTTCCTCGGCGGCCCAAGCCCGCAAGCCCACGTTCATGCGCGGCGTGAACATCGACAACTGGCTGTCGCAGAACGGAGGCGACATGACCTACGCCGCTCCCTGGTTCACCGCGGAGGACGTGGCGTGGATCGCCGCCCACGGCTTCGATCACATCCGGTTTCCCATCGATTCGCGGATCTGGTTGAAGCCCGACGGCACCCTCGACGAGGCCAAGGTCGCGCCGTTCGACCGGGCCCTCGCCTGGGTCCGGCAAAACCACCTGGGCGCCATCCTCGACGTCCATTTCCTCGAGGGGGCCGACTTCAACTCCGGCCCGGCGTCCGATGTGCGGGTCTTCACGGATCCCGCGCTCATGGAGCAGGCGGCCAACCTGTGGCGCACCCTGGCCCGGCGCTACGCCCGGGAAGGCGACTATCTCCGCTTCGAGATCCTCAATGAGCCGAAGGCGCGGGAGAACGCCCAGCTGAATCCATTCAATTTTCGGATGCTTGCGGCCATCCGCGAGTCCAATCCGACGCGCGTGGTCTATTTCCCCGTCAACAAATGGAACACGATCCCGAACGTGGATGACCTCGAGCTGCCCGCCGACGACCCGAACGTCGCCGTGACCGTGCATTTCTACGAGCCCCTGCTCTTCACCCACCAGAAGGCAACCTGGGTCTACCCGCAGCCTGACCGGATGCCGCCGATTCCGTTCCCGGGCCCGGTGCCCGACCTCAGTCGCCTCCCGGTCAACCCGGAGCATCCCCTGCCGAGTCCCCTACCCACTGCACTCTCCGCCGAAAAGGACATCGACCCGCTTTTCGCGCACCTGGCGGCCTGGGCCAAAAGCAAGGCGCCCGGACGCGAGATCCTGCTGGGCGAGTTCGGCGTCTACTACCGGGCCGATCCGCAGTCGACGATCAACTGGGTCCGGGCCGTCCGGCACGACTGCGAGCGGTACGGATTCGGCTGGTGCGTCTGGGGCTACCGCAGCGTGTTCCCGGTGCGCCAAAAGGACGGCTCGCCCGCTCCCATGCTCGAGGGCCTGATGCGCGATCCCTGAGCGCCAGCACCGGCCCGACCTTCCGCACACGGTAGGGCGCGACCGCTGGGCGCGCCGGGTTGCCCATCGGACGGCTCGGCGGTCCATCCCTACCTGGGTCCGTTCGACCGGCCAGCCTCGGGGCGGGCTTCACGTCGGCCAGCCGCACCACTTTCGGAATCCGGATTTCGGCGGGGATCAGCCGTCGCGCTTCGCGCTATGGCCGACAGGTAGACCCCGCCCCACCCGCACCGGCCCGGCATTCGGCGGCGCCTCTTGAGTTCCCGGTCCGCGGTCGCCAGTGTCGGCCAATGCCCCGGACGCTGATCTTCGACCTGTCGGAAGTCCTCATCGCCGGACTAATCGGCATCGAGCGGCCACTCGCAGACCGGCTGCATCTCGAGTCCAAGGCGATTCTGAAGGTTTTCGAGACCCACGGACTGGTCGAGCTGTGCTGCGGGCGGATGACCGAGGACGAATACCTGGCAGGAATCCTGAAGCAACAGGGCTGGCCCATCGCCCGCGCCGAGCTGAAGCGGATCATCCGGCGCAATTTCCGCCGGCGGATCCCGGGCACGATCGCGCTCCTGCCCCGCCTCGCCCGCCGTTACGAACTCGTCCTGCTCTCGGACCACGCCGCCGAATGGGCCGCGCACCTCCGCCGGGTTCATCCCTGGCTGCGCATTTTCCAGCGCCAGTTCTTCTCCTTTGAGCTGGGCCGGACCAAGCGCGAGCCGTCGACGTTCCGCCAGGTCCTCGCCGCCCTCAGCCGGTCCGCCGATGAATGCCTGCTGATCGACGACAGCGCCGCCAACATCGCCGCGGCCGCATCGGCCGGTGTGCCCGGCCTCCGGTTCAGTTCCGCCATGGCCCTGGCGCGGGAACTGCGCGGCCTCTTCCGGCCGTTCCGCTTCCAGGAGCCGGGTCCGCTCGTCGACCGCGCACTGGAACTGGTGCTCACCAGCCGGCATCCCGCGGATCCGGTCAAGCGCTACGTGCCCGACTACGAATTCGAGATGCGGCGTACCGGCACGAAGACGCGCCTCGGGCTCATCCGCCTTCGCATCGGCCCGGCGCAGCGCCTGCGCTATGCCGGCCACATCGGCTACGAGGTCGACGCCCCGCACCGCGGCCGCCGCTATGCCGCCCGAAGCTGCCGGCTGCTGTTGGCGTTCGCCCGGGCGCACGGACTCCCGGCCGTCTGGCTCACCGTCGATCCGGCGAATGTCCCCTCGATCCGCACGTGCGAGATCATCGGCGCGCGCTACGTGGACACCGTCCGCCTCCCGACGCACCACGAGATGTACCGCCGCGGGGCGCGCTTCCGGCGGCGGTACCGGCTAGGCCTGCGCTAAACGGGGGCGTGTCACAACCTAGAACACGATCCACGCCTCGAGGTAGAGCGTGTTGTTGTTGCGGGCGTTGGCACCGGCGCCGTCGTAGTTGGTCCGGGCGCCGTCGAAGCGATTGTAGACCGTGTACTGCAACGACAGCTTGACGTTGCTCCGGGGCCAGAACGCGGGGCCGCCGCCCTTGTTGAACGGCAGGTAGTTCAGCTGCACGATGAAGCCGTCGCTGGCCGGCGAGCCCGACTGGCTGCCCGCATAGAGCAGCGCATCGTCAGAGCCGCCGATGACGAAGTACTGCAGCGTCGCACCATAGGTCTTGTCGTAGAGGTAACTCGCGGTCGCCTTGGCGGTCC
>JBAIXJ010000500.1:0-5099 GCA_037916645.1 Opitutales bacterium
GGCGGCGGCAGCAGACGCCGGATCCCGGGAGAAGGGCGCGCGGCGGGAGCGCGCCTCTGCCGGATCCGCCGCGGCCGGAGGCCCAAGGGTTGCGAATCCCACGGAGCAGAGCGGCGCCGGTCAGGCGCTGAATGCGCCGGGCTCGCAGACCGGCGGTCCCAGCGATTTCAGCTGCAACACAAAACCAACCATCGATCCAACAACATATGAATCGATTCACGAAACAGATCATTAGCGTGGGGATTGCCCTCGGCGCGACCGTCGCGGCGCGGGCCACCCCATTTACGCTGGGCCAGACGGTTCAGGTCCAGGAAGTCGGCCTTGGTCCCCATGAGACGGCAACCATCACCAGCAGCACGCTGGGCACCCTGACCACCGGGGTGGGCCTGCTGAAGCTGATGGTCGACGGCACGGCATTCAATGCGTTCTGCATTGATCCGTACCAGTTCTCGAGCAGCGCGACGCAGCAGTACACCGTGGCGGCCCTTGCGACCGCGCCGGTGCCGGCGATGGGGGCCGCGGCGGCGCTGACCGTGGACAAGCTGTGGGCTGATTTCTTCGCCACGGCGCTGACCAATCCGACCGTGGCGGCGGGCCTGCAGATCGCCATCTGGGAAACCGTGGCGGGAAGCAACTTCTCCGTCACCGGCAGCGACTTTGGCGCCGCCGGCATGATCGCCTCCGCCAACGCGCAGACCGGCGTCGCCAACCTCCTGGCCCTCGCCTCGGCGAGGTTCCAGGATTACGTGATTCAACAGCCACCCACCGTGCCCGACGGCGGTTCAACGGTGGTGCTGCTGGGCAGCGCGCTGATCCTGCTGGCACTGTTCGCCCGCCGGCGACAGCGCGCGGTGGCCTGATCCCACAACAAATCCTGCCCGCCGAACCGGCCGTGCCCATGGACGCGGTCGGCGGGCACCCTTTGTCTCACCATGAACGCATTCGCCGATTTTTCGGTTACCTCAATCCCCGAGTCGGAGGTGGATGGATTGCCGCCCTGGAAGCGCGCCATCGACCTCGCCTTCAGCCTGGCGGCGTTGCCGCTGCTCGCACTGGTCACCCTGCTGTACGCCACCGTCATCGCGGTGGTCTCGCCGGGGCCCGTGTTCTATCGCCAGGAGCGGGTCGGTTACCGGGGCCGGCGTTTTCGCTGCCTCAAATTCCGTACGATGCATGTCGGGGCCGACAGCCAGACGCACCGGCATTACTGCGCCCGGCTGATCCACTCGAATGCCCCGATGCTGAAGCTGGACACCGCGGACGACGCCCGGCTGTTTCCGGGCGCCCGCCTGATCCGCGCCGCGGGTCTGGACGAACTGCCGCAGATCCTGAACGTGTTGCGCGGCGAGATGAGCCTGGTGGGGCCGCGCCCGTGCACCAGCTACGAGTACGAGCACTATCTCCCGCGCCACCGGGCCCGCACCCTGGCCATGCCGGGATTGACCGGGCTCTGGCAGGTCTCCGGCAAGAACCGGACCACCTTCGAGGAGATGATCCGCCTGGATCTGCGGTACATCGTCGAACGCTCACCGGCGCTGGACCTCAGGATCCTGGCCCGAACGGCGGGCGTCGTCGTCCGGCAGGTCGTCGACATGGGTGGCCGCCGGCAGGCGCTGGCCCAAGCCGGGTTCTCCGGACCGGGAGGCGATTGACGCGCGCCCGGCCCCGCCACATCGACCGCCGCGCTCCCGGCCGGAGGGCCGCCGATGCGCGGCGGTCGCAACGCGGGCGTTCCGGAGGGCGGGTGCCTAGCGCCGTTCCGGCGGTTCCGCGGATTGCGCCTTTGCCCGCGGGGGGACTCCGCCCGGATGGCAGTCGGCGCATTTCACGAAGTGGATGTTGTGGCCGCTCTGGAGCGACCGGAAGGTGGTGTCCATCTGCTCGACGTCCAGCCCGCAGTTGGAGAGCCGCGGGTGGCAGCCGGTGCAGGAGGCGCGTGCGCTCAGGTCGTGCCCGGCGTGGCAGGCCAGACAGCTCAGGCCCTCGTGCACGCCGACGCAGGTGCGGTCGTCGCCCGAGCCGGCCTGGGCGGTGTGGTCCGGCGCGTGGCACTGGTAGCAGATCCCCTGGCGCGGGTCCGGCGACACCCTGACCGGGCGCGCTCCGTCGCGCATGGCAGGCAAGGGCAGGGCCTCGGCGGGGAAGTGCACCTGTTCCCGGCGGTCATAGTACGCGAGCGGGGCCGGGACCGGATCCGAGGGATTCGCGGCCGCCTCGACGGCGCGCAACGCCCGCGGCGTGCCGGGCCGGTGCGCCGCGTGGCACGCGAGGCAGGGAATGGCGGCTTCGTCCGGCCGGACCGCTGCCGTGGCGAGGCGCCAGGGTCCCCGGAGGTCGAGCGGCTGGACCAGGCTCCGGATGCTGCGCTCGAAGTACATCCCGTGGCAGAGCAGGCACTGGTCGCTCAGCAGCCGCTTCGCGTTGTGCTCGGGGTTGAGGAAGATCCGCCCGAAGGTCGCGTGGTGCGCGCCCGCCGACCACGCCGCGAACTCGGCCTGGTGGCAGCGGCCGCAGCGCTCGTTCATGCCGCGGCTGATGTCGCGCTGGCCGAGCAGGAGGCGCTCGGGCGCCCGGCCGCGGAGGTGCACCCAGAGCTGGCGGACGTTGTTCAGATGAAACGAGAGGTCGGTGGAGAAGATGCTTCCGTGACACTCCTTGCACTGCACCGCGCGGTGGGCGGAGACCTCCCAGGCGCGGTAGGACGGCTCGAGCTCGTGGCAGCGGACGCAGGCCCGGCCGCCGGCTGCGGCGTAGTAGACGCTCCCGGCCGGCACCGCCAGGAGGAGCGCCGCGGCGGGCACGCCGAGGGCGAGCCAGAGGCCCCGGTGCTGACGGAAGAGCGTCATGGCGGATCAGCGCAGCCCTCCGCCGCGCCACGTGCGCTTGATGTAGTCCGACGCGTAATAGGCGATCGCCATGATCGTGAGCACCGGATTGAAGCCGCCGTTGGTCACATGGACGCTCGCGTCGATCATGAACACGTTGTCCACGTCGTGGAGTTTGCAGTGCCGGTCGACCACCGAGGTCTGCGGGTCGCCGCCCATGCGGCAGGTGCCGGCCTGATGCTGCCCCCCGCTCAGCCATTGCTGGGTCTTCTGGCGCCGCACCGTCTGGATCGCGCCCGCTTCGCGCAGCCAGAGCTCGGCCTTGTCCGAGGCGAACTTGCAGAGCTCGATGTTGTGCGGGTGGTCGAGGCCCGAGAGCCGCGCCACGGGCAGGCCCCAGAAGTCGCGCACCCGCGGGTCGACCTGCACCCGGGCGTCGAACACGGGCATTTCTTGCGACGGCCCCATGATGACGATGCTCCGGCGAAACCAGGCGCGCATGAAATCCTTGTGCGCCTTGCCCCAGCGCGGGACGCCGGGCGGGGCGTGGCCGGCGAACTGGTACGGGAGGCGCTGGAATTCGTTGGCCAGCATCATGCCGCCGATCAGGCCGGGGTTGCCGTGGTTGAAGTCGCAGATCGCGATCTCGGCGCCCGGCCCGAGGTCGTCGTAGATGTCGTGGTCAAACAGGCCGAGCGCGCCGCTGTAAGCGTGGCCCTGGAGGTTCCGACCGACCCAGTCGTGCCGGTTGCCCAACCCCTGCGGGAAGAGGGCGCTGCGCGAGTTCAGCAGCAGGCGGGCGGATTCAATCGCCCCGCCGGAGACGATCACCAGGTCCGCGGTCTGCCGCTGCCGCCGGTCGTCGGCGTCGAAATACTCCACGCCGCGGGCCCGCCCGCGGGCGTCGAGCAGGATCTCGGCGGCGATGCAGCGGGTGCGCAGTTCGCAGTGGCCCGTCGCCAGCGCGGCGGGGATGACCGTGTTCTGCGTGCCGCACTTGGCGTTGCACTCGCAGGCGAAGCCGCAGCACCAGCGGCAGCGCGCGCACCCCGGCCGGCCGTGGTAGGGGACGGTGTTCCGGAGCATCGGGATGTAGAACGGATGCCAGCCCAGCCGTTGCGCGGCCGGCTTGAGGAGGCGCGTCTCGCTCCCGTCGGGCAGCGGCGGCATCGGCAGCGGGCGGCGGCGCGGCGCCTTGAACGGATCGGCGCTCTGGTCGCCTGCGACGCCGATCTCCCATTCCGCCTTCTCATAAAACGGCTCCAGGTCGTCGTAGGTGATGGGCCAGTCCTCGAGCGTGCTGCCGGCCGGCGCGCCGTAGATGGACTTCATCCGGAAGTCCTGCGCCATGTAGCGCCACGCCATCGCGCCGTAGCTCAGGGTGCCGCCGCCGACGCAGGCGGCGTTGTTGTTGTAGGCGCCGTCCGCGGGCCAGACGACCTGCTCGCGCCCCTGCGGGTCGACGAAGACGCGCGGTTCCCGCTCCTCGTCCGGTCCGTACGGGACCCCCAGCGCGGTGGTGCGCTGGTTGCGCAGATCGTCCTTGCGCTCCTCGTCGGGCGTGACCCACCGGCCGCGTTCCAGCAGGACGACCGACAGCCCCGCCTCGGCCAGCTCCTTGGCGACCACGCCGCCGCCCGCGCCCGAGCCGATCACCACGGCGTTGACATGCTTGAGGGTCATGGGCGGGAGGGCACCGTCACGGCCAGTCGGCGGTCAACGGCCGGCGGCTGCGCACGGGCGGGGTGGGCAGGCCGAGCATGCGCCAGCTCACCGCGTCGCGGTTGCCGCCGTGGCGCGGCCCGCCGTAGAAGCCCTCGAGCGTGTGCTCGACGACGCGGCCGAAGAACTCCCGGGCCGGGATCCGCGCCCAGGTCGGACCCGGCACGTCGTTTGCCTCGAGCCGGTGGAGCAGCTCGTCCTGCTGGTCAGGCGTCAGGCGGGCGAACTCGCGGGAGTAGAGGAGGAGGGACGACTCGTCGATGCCGGCAAGGCCCGCCCGGTAGAGCGCCTGGTGCCGGCGATGGTAACCGATGAGCTTGCGATCGATGAACTCCAGCGCACCGGCCTCCGCCGCCCCGGGATCCTCGTCGGCCGGAATGATGCGCGCACACAGCGCGTTGAGAGTGGCGGCCTCGGACGCGGTCAGGAAGCGGTGCGGCGAGTCGAGGAGCGACGGCCAGCGGACCAGCGGGGCCGCGAGCAGCGTCACCGAGGATGCCCGCAGGAAAGTCCGGCGCGACATGCGGCCGTGTGGGGGCACACCGTCCATGG
>JBAIXJ010000501.1:0-2689 GCA_037916645.1 Opitutales bacterium
CGCCGCGGCGCGATCGTCCTCGCGGTGCTCGCCTGCCTGAAGCAGGAGCGCTACGGCTACGCGCTGAAAAGCTCGCTGGCGGAGCACGGCGTCGAGATCGACGAGGGCACCCTTTACCCGCTCCTGCGGCGGCTGGAGGCGCAGGGGGTCCTCGAGAGCCGGTGGTCCCTCGAGGAGCAGCGCCCCCGCCGTTACTACCGCCGCAACGCGGCCGGCGAGGAGCTGCTCCGCGGCCTCGCCCGCGAGTGGAAGACTCTCAACAAGAACATTGGAGAACTGCTGCCATGACCCTGGACAAGACGACCGAACTGATCGACCGCTACCTCTACGCCATCGGCCTGGAGCTGCCCGCGGCGCAGCGGGAGGACATCACCCGCGAACTGCGCACGCTGATCGAGGACAAGCTCGAGGAGCAATCCCGCGCCCGGCAGCAGCCGGCGGACTTCGACCTCGCGGTCGCCGTGCTGCGGGAGATCGGCGCGCCCGCCGTCGTGGCCCGGCGCTACCACACCAGTCCCGAATACCTGATCGGCCCCCGATTCTATCCCGTCCTGCGCCGCATCCTGAAGATCGGGCTCATCGTCCTCGCCTTTGCCCTCGGGCTGGCCGCCGTCGTCAGCCACGCCCATGCCGGCGCCGGAAGGGGGTTCACCTGGACCACCTTGCCGGCGCTCTGCGGAAACTACCTCCAGGGCGCGGTAGTCTTCTTCGGCTGGACGGTGCTCGTGCTGGCCATCCTCGAGCGCGTGCAGCCGGGCCGGACCCAGGCGCGGGAACGATGGGACGCCCGCGACCTCCCGCCGATCCCCGCCGCCGAGGAAGACCGGGTCAGCGTGCCCGGGCTGACCGCCGAGAGCGTGCTCGTGCTGCTCCTCCTCGGCGTTCTGAACTTCGCCCCGCAATGGGTCGGCGTGCTCATGGTCACCGACGGTCGCCCGGGGTTCCTGCCCCTGTCGGACCTCGGCGTCCAGTTGCCGGTGGTGGCGATCAATCTCTGGCTCGTGCTGGCGCTCGCCCTCAAGTTCGTGGTCATGGCGCAGCGTCGCTGGACCGCCGCCACCCGGTGGCTCGAGGTGGCGGTCGGCGCGATGGCCGTGCTCGTCGCCTACCGGATCGCGGCGGGGTCCAGCCTCCACGCGCCGACTGGCCTGCCGCAGCTCGATCCGGCAATGCACCTGCTGGGCCGGCTCTTCTTCCTCGCGCCGTTCGCCATCGCGATCCAGCCCGTGCTCCGGGTCATCCGCCTGTTGCGGCCGGCGCCACCCGCCGCCGCGGGGCACTGATAACCGGCGAAGACAGTTCTTTCCCGCGGGGCGGACTAGCGTCAGCCTGCATCATCCCTTCGCATGAGAACTCCATCCGCCCCGCCTCGCCCGAAATCGCTGCTGGCCCTGGTCGTTCTTGCGGCCACGCTCCCGCTCATGGCCGTCGACCCCTCCACCCCCGCCCCGAAGCCGCCGCTGCCGTCGGGCGTGTACGATTGGAACGCCCTGACGGTGCAACCGACCAAGATCGGCGCGCGGCGCGACGTGTTCGACGCGTCCACGGCGACGCTCGCCAACCTCGAGTGCCACATCACCACGGTCAACCCGGGCGAGGCGCCTCACGCGCCCCACCGGCACGTGGACGAGGAGATGCTGTTCATCAAGGAGGGCACCGTCGAGGTGACGATCAACGGCGTCGCCCACCAGGCTGGCCCGGGCTCCGTGGTGTTCTTCGCCTCCAACGACCTGCACGGCCTGCGCAACGTTGGCGCGACGCCCGCCACCTATTTCGTGCTGCGGTTCGTCCCCCGCGACCTGAAGCGGCCGTAGGGCGCGGCTCCTGCGCACGCAGGAGAAGTAATCGATGCGGGTGCTGATTTCGGCGCCGTGGCCGGCCCTGTGGTCAGAGTGCCGTCTTTGGCTCTCTTTCCTCGAAGTAGTGGATTGGGGCGATTCCGATCCGAAAGCCCAGCTGCTCGCCGGCGTCGATGCGCGTGGTCGGATGCAGCGCCGCGACCCGGATGGCTTCCGACATGTCCACGGCTTCGACCAGGAAAACGCAGCCGATCGCTTCGCGCGCTCCGCCGGCAGCGCCGTCGGTGATCTGCAACTCTCCGCCGACCCGTCGCAGGCTCTTGGCCTCCCCCGGGATGCCAGCCACCAGGGAAACCTTCCCGCTCGCGTAGAATTCCTCCATGAACGGCGGGCACTCGCTCATCACGGCATCGAGCTCCGCCTTCGGGAGCGCATTCATCTTCGTTTGGTCAAGATAGCCTACGCACAGGAATTTCATGGCGAGCTGTTGGCGTGCTGAATGTTCCAATAGATCCCGTACCGCTGGTGGTGGATGCGGAAGAAGGGCTTCAGCGTCACGTCGGTCGGGTGGCCGAGGCCCTTCGTCACGAACGTCAGCGGCTCCCCGGCGACGGGTTCGAGGTGCGCGACGAGGTCGTTCACGTCGCCGACCAGCATCGGCTCGGCGGGCACCGGCAGCTTCACGAAATCTTTCTGGTCCCGCGCCTGCTGGCCGTTCGGCGGCAGGTCGGCGGCGCCGAACTCGCCGGCAAGCACGATCGGACCGTCGAGGAACGCCATGATGTTCGGCACGCCCGGAAGCGACTCGGTGTGGAGCGTCATCGGCAGATCGACCGTCACCGTGTCGCCGTCGCGCCACTCGCGCCTGATCGTCGCATAGCCATCGGCCA